>JBAZGB010000051.1:0-13690 GCA_041653135.1 Eubacteriales bacterium
ATAATTGCGCGCTGAAAAAGCCCCGTAGTTGATGTCAATATAGCTTATCAACTGCGCGTCGTCCGCGTCGCGCCACCACTTGCTGGGGTTGTTCCAGGGGACCTTTCCCTTCTCCATCCCGTCGGCCAATTGATTAAAGACAATGTCTTTTAGTTCGGGGTCGTTGCTGAGGATGTATATCAGATTTTTTAAAGTGTTTTTCGTCTCTTTGTTTTTGCCTATTTTCAGCTTGTCTTTCCAGGCTTCATCATTAAAATCCCGGACTGCGCTTTCTTGCTTTTCGGTTATTATCTGTTTTTTAACGGCTTCATCCTGCAGCGCCAGTTCAAGCATGGCCTCATAAGACGGCAGCTTGACTGTCGGCGTCCCGGGATCCGCATCCTCATCCAGATCCCTGAACTTATGCAGCCGGACCAGGTCAAAAGCGTTGACCAGCCTGCCGCCGATCGAGTCCGTGCCGTGGTGAGAGTATGCGAAAGTATCGCTGTCGTAAACCACCAGGCCGCCGACAGTAGAGCCGGGAAGGTAAGTATACCTCCCGTCTCCTGCAGGAGCGTACACGCCCTCCAGGAACGTTTCTATAGCCTCGGAAATGGTATAGGTGCGGCAGAACGTCCCGACAATATTGTCTTTTGCCAAGGGGTCGCCCTGCCTCTCCGCCAGCTTCTTCCTGTCCTGCTGCACCCGGGAAGACTCCGGCCAGTATGACGGGTCCCTCCAGTCCGGGTACCTGGCCAGTACCTCGTCAGGGTCCAGCCAGGGATCGTCCAGGCACTTAAAGACGTACTCCCCGTCAGATGCCGTAGACGGCCAGTACATGAGCCTGTGCGGCTCGTAGGTCGTGTCGTCGAAGAAGTCTATCCCCAGGTCCGCCGCGACGCGCCGGGCGACAGCCGGGTACTCGTCCGGAGTAATAGTCCGGGCCAGTGGTATTACCAGCCGCAGTCTGGGGGCTGCAGGGCTGTGCGCGTGGGTGGAATACATCACGCAGGCGCAGCCCAGGATAACCTCCACGGAGGCCCAAAGGTCCCCCCTGACGTAGTCGGCGTCCAGGGTCAGGACCTGCCGCCAGACAACCGCGTCGGACTTCCGCCGGCCGCCTTTGAGGGTCCCGCCTATATACCCTCCCACATCTTTAATCTGGCCCTGCTGCGCCTTGGTCAGCTTCTTATATTCAGCATGCGTTTCACCGGTCCGGTTCGTCCGGGAGAGCCGCTCCACCAGCTGTGACCAGAGCATCTCCCGGTTCTTCCAGTCGGTCTCTTTCCGGCTGCGGCCCACCGCTATGGTCAGGCTGCCGTCGTGCTTAACTTTAGGTTTTGCTTGTTTATCTGGATTGCTCAAGGTTTAAGCCATCCTTTTTCCGTTTTTTCCGCTCGCCTATCTTATTGCAAATGTCGGCGATAATAATTCCCGGACAAAAGCATCTGTAAACTTATCCCCAGTCATCTTATCAAGGCCGACCTGATGCATCTGTTTTTTGACTTTCTCGATCCCAGCCTCTGTGGCGCATATTTCCAACTCAATAGCGTCTTTCTCATGCTCTAAGTCCTCAATTTTGTCTTCTATGCTGTCATATTGATCATTTAGATCATTGAGCTTTTGGATTAAAGACGTTAACTGACTATCTAATTCCTGGTTAATCATTGGCACTTACCCCCTCCGTCCTGCCGTCCTCCGGCAGTTCCTATCGCATCTAACATATCGTTCCATTTTTTAATCGCTAAATCTAGCCCATCTGCCCTGAATTTTTTAAGCGTTCCGCAATTTTCACATTCTACGCGATACCGCCTGTTTTCATCATAAAAAACATAACATCTACCACCACAAAGGGCATGTTTCCTTGTTTTTTCCCCTTCAGATGTTTCTTTACCCCTTGTTGGTAATTTATCATAATTAATGATCAATTTTATTTTCCTTCCTCTGGCAGTAGCCACATCATTGGAATGCGTATCAACAATACGCCTCTTGGGTTACCCGTACCTTTTCTCGTGGCTCTATGACACCATATTTCCATGATACGGGGGAATTTTTTTGTTTTACAATCGCCTCCGCTTCTTCCGGCGTATCGCACACAGTTAAAATATCATTGATGTACCGTGTTACCCCCATATTGCTAACATGCTTGCCGTGATTCTCCCCCACGACAAGATAGCGTTTACTGGTATATGGCTTTAATGTTGGCATGCTTACCCCTCCTGCACATTCTTAACATTAAAAGCACCTTATACGTCCCCTGCCTTTTTCCAGGGACCTCCGCATATCGGACAGAATTTATATCCATAGCTTCTGTATTGGCTTTTTTTGGACCAGCCTTCTTCGTATTCGACCGGATGTGCATACCTCTTTTTTCTTTTTACCCGAGTGAAAATTCTAAACTCGATAAAAGTTTCTGCGTTAATGTGGGTAGGTTTATTGAATTCGGCAGCAATCTTTTCTTTTAATCTTTCAATGCAGTCGCACATTTTTTCATCGTCCTTTCTTTTCTTTGGAAGTTCTTTTCCGTTCCCCAATTTTGTTACAAATATCCGCAATGGCGATCCCCACCTTCGTCAGCTCTGCATCCTCCTGGATCATTTTCATTTGGTTCAATCTTATTAATTGCGCACGTGACACCAAAAGAAGGTTCTCTGGGTCAAAATTCCTTTTATTGCCGTCCCCAAAAATTACAACATGGCCACACGGGATAGGCCCGTTATGCTCTTCCCAGATCAGGATGTGCTTGCCTTTCCAGTTTTTATTTAATCTTCCGTCTGCAATTTTTACCTCTGTGTATCCATCCCTGGATATTCTTTCAGTTCCTAGCGGCACCCAATTAGCGGGCCGGTTCCCTTTCTTAAATTGCGTGGGCGGCCAGCCGCCGACACCTTTTCTGCCTTTATTGAACGGCACCTGCCCCGGCGGGAAAAACCCGGTAAGGCCGCTGTTTAGTTTGTGGTTTTTCTTGTAACCCTTGATTTGCGTCAAGGTTAGGTTCAGCCCAAAGTGGGCATTAAACAGGTCAGTCAATTCCTGGTTGCCGCGGTCATTGACGTTTCCGACAAGGAAGGCAGCCTGGGCCGGAGTATACTGGTGTGGCGTCTGGTGTTGTGTCCGGGGATTATATACCTCATAGCCCATACCGGTATTACTCCCTCAAAAATTCAGCCTTTAGCATCTTGGGCATTTTCTTTTCGCTGCCGTCGTTATCGATACCGTATTCAAGTTGGAGCTGCCCCCCCCTTCAATACCAGCGTGCCGTTGGCTATGATTTGCGACGCCAGGCCCGTAATAGTCCTGGCTCTCTCCATTTCCTCCTTCAACTGCTCGCCTTTCAGGTCTTCCTCGCTCAGCCGTTCCAGTTGGGCGAACAGGTGATTGTTCAGGTCCCCAAGCGTATTTTTCATGATAACGCTCCTTTATCGGTAATTATCTTTTATATACCGGGCCGCTGAGCTCAGGTCGGGAAAATGCAGGGTGGCGTGCTCCTCCACCCAAGGATGCCCGGTGATTTTTTCAGCTTTTCCCCAGGTAATTACAAGTTTTCCGTTTTCCCGGGCAAAAACTATCTCTCCGAGGGTGCCGATGCTGACGGATTCATGGTTTAACTCGGCCAGTACAATGTCTGAGTGCCTGATTTGAAACTTATTATGGTCAACTATTGCCCGTCTGGTCATTTTTTCAGCCTGCTCTATTTCTGATGGATCTAAAACTCGAAAGGCATCGCCCAGCAGCGCCTTCGCATGAATCCTCCAGGTTGACATTTCTTCCAATGATAAACCGGTCATCTTGCCGGCTAAATAAACTGTTGTCATTCTTAAGCATTCCTCCTCAGCCGGCCGCCGTTGCAACCGCCGGCGGCTCAACGTCCTTTGTTTTTATAACCAGCCCGGCTTCTTTCGCCCAGGCCAGGACTTCCCGGTTCAATACAGGGTCGCTGGCCACAAGCCTGTTCCTGTCAACCTTGGCCTGCAGGAGCTCTTTTCCCCGGACCTCCAGGCAGGCGGCCAGTTTGCCGCGTTCGTCGGCCACCAAGACAATCCACTTGTTGTTATCCTTCATCGCCCCTCCGTAAGAGGCCACGCAGTTATGCAGCTCGGCGCCGGCCTCCAACAGTTCCATTGACTCTGCCGGCATGAAAAACTTAAGCCTGTCCGTCTGCATCGACAGCCGTCTCACGATGTGGTCCGGCACGTTGAATTTGAGGTTCACGTGGTTCTGTTTCCGGTGCGTGCGGGCCATCCAGTCATGCAGATCGCTCAGTTTGACCCGCTCCGCTTGAAGCGCCTGCCGGTTCTCGTCGGTAAGCCCGTGGTAGAGACGGACGCAGTCCTGTAAATACCTTTTATCCGCCTCCTCAACCAGACAGACGGCCCCGGCCTCGCCGTATAGCGGCAGCATGCCGCGCAGGAACTGAACCAGGTCCCTGATCATGCCCATATATGAGCTTTCAATTTTAAAGGCCTTTAATCCAGAGTACAGGCGGACCGCATAGTCATAGTTCCGGCACAGCGCAAAGGCTTCGGTCAGGCGGCTGAACTCGAAGGGGTCCTCGCTTAGTATTTTCCTCACTGCGGGCCTATCGGGCAGCGAACCGGCATCGACCATTGCCTTTACAAAATCTCCTTTATATTTGATAAGCTTGATAATGTCGTCCATATATCCGTGTTCACTGATCATCTTCATTTCCCAGAACCGTTGAATTGTGGCGGGTATTTCCCTGTATATTGCCGGCAGGTTTGGAGCGTCCGGGAACATGACCCGGTATGCCATGTTAAGGATAGGCAGCAGGAACAGGCCGTGGCGCTGCCCCGGGCTGGCGTGCATTGAGGAGACTTTATGCCCGAGGTGTTTTTCCAGCTTGCCGCGCACTGCTTCCCGGAGCGTCCTCAACAGTTTAACCAGTTCCGCCCGCTGGTTTGTTACGGCCATGCTGCCGGGCATGAAAAACTCCAGGATGCTTTTGTCCAGTATTTCAAGTTTGAACGGGTTGCCTATCTCCATCGGCTCTGTTTCACACCCGTTGTCGGAGCGGGAAAAAGTCACAGCCTGCTTGGCGATGTCAAACCGGAATACCTCTTTGCTTTTCCCCCGGGTGACAACCTGGAAGTCCGTAAACTGCAGGGTGGTACAGGTCACCTCAAGGACAACCGACGTTTTATATGTTTTGACGGATAGCCTGACCTTGTTGGGGGACCACGCCGGGTGCTGGATGCACACGACGTGTTTTTCATGCTTTTCACTGCAGTTCGGGCAGTAGAAATAATTTCCCCGCTCAAACCAGCCCATACATCCCGTTTTTCTGCCCCAGGCAGCGGCAAAAACCTGGTCGCATTCCTCGCAGAAATATTGATAGTGATGCAGCCTGGAGGGATAACCCCGGTCCTCCGCATAAGCCGTGAACATTTGAGGGACGTTGACTTCTGCTGCAAACATTTGGCGCCCTCCTTTTAATCCAGGAAATCAAATCCGGTGGAGTTATCCGTTTCCGCGGCCGGTTCTTCTTTTAATGCCGGAGGCTCTTCCTGTTTTGGCGGCTCTTCCTTCTTGGCCGAGCTTCTTCTCCTTTTGGGCTTTTCAGCTTCTTCACCGCCGGCGGCGTTCTGATCCGGACCGGTCTTGTCAGGCTGGGAGCTGTCAGCTTTCTTATAATGCTCGGCCAGTGTTTTTGCCGTACTGCATGCCTGTTTCATGCCGGCCACATAGTCTTTAAGGGAGTCGATGTCTTCCTGCTCTAAGCCGTGAGTCTGCTCCTGGTTTTCATTGTGTTCAATCAAATCCTCAAGGTCTTTAAGGGCTTTAAGCTGCTGGTTCATAAAATTTATTACGCTTCCAAATTCCATCTGTTTTCCCTCCCGGTTTTTTATTCAAGACAGGAGTTCCTCGATTTCCCGCAGTTCTTCCGGGCTCGGCCCGTCAAGCCTGACAACCGGCAGGCCTTTGAGCAGCTCCATCTGGTGATCGGGCAGCTGGTTTATCCCTATTTCCCCGGTTGCATATTCAATAACCAGAGCAAGCTTCTCGGGGACCCCTTTGATAGTCATTGTTCTCGACCAGAACCGCCTTTCCAGAGACCTGTCCAGCTTTTTAAGCAGCTCGTAATCAAGCGGCATCGTTTCCCCGTCCAGAGAAACGAATACAGGCCGCCCGGTGATAGGTTGCAGTCTTTCATGCTTTACCAACAGCTCGGTCTTTAAAGGGCCGTATGTAGCCTTTTTTATTTCCCTGGCGACGGCCTGGCGCTGCTTGGTAAGGTTTTTATTGGCTTCCCGTTTGGCTTCGCTGATCTGGTTTGTCTCGAAATCTGTAAGAGGACGGATATACATTTTATTTTCTCTCCTGATATTTTTATGCGTTGTTTATCAAATCACGGTTTGCTTGCATCGCTTCCGGATCTTCTATCAACTTATTCCTTGGCCTGTTCCAGTTAATTTTTGAGGCGTGGTTCATAAAAGCTTTAACTGCTTTTCGTTTATTTGCGTAGGTAGGCGGCCCTAATCTGTAACCGGATTCATGGCTTATAGCCCACCCGGGTATAAGACCTCCGTTTTCGTCTACCTTTCGGTGGATCATTACTCCTGGGTGGTTGTCATTCTTAAAAACTTCAATCCTTATAGAGTCGGGCTGTAACACTCCTGATCCTTTTTTCCAGTCTTTAGCGGCATTTTTTTCATCATTATCAGAGATTATTGTTTTTATTTCGCCTAAAAGCATAAAAAGCATATGGTCATTCAGAGTTTCAGCCAGGTCTAAAAGGTCGAAATATATTTTTTCCAAAGGCCTCTTTGCCAATTTAATCAGTCCTTTTTTATTTCCCTGTTTTCTATAATGTTTGCATTTCAACCCGGTCTTCAGATATGCGCATTCTGTATGCTAAACTTGAACGCCTATTTGTCATTTGTTCTTTTAATGGAATCCATCTGCAATTGTTCGGACTATACGGACCATCCACATTAATTCTGTCGATTGTAAGCCCCGACGTATATCCAGTTTTTATCGCTACTCAGTTTTTCATATAGTAGTCACACTCATAGCCGTCGGCCCGCATCGGCAGCCCCGGCGCCCAGCTGATTGACTGACCGGTTATTTCACAGGCCTCCTCAAGACTGCCGCTGCCGTTGGGCGTCTCCAGAACCACTTCATCGTGCACATGCATAACGATTTTGTAACCGGCGGCATCCAGGCGGAGCATAGCCTCTGCCAGGCAGTCCCGGGCCGTGCCTTGGACTATATTTTCAACGATCTTCCCTCCGTATGTGTAAAGCCTCCCCCACTGCTTCGTCCCTTGCTCAAGCCCCTCATATGTCAGCGCGGGCTTATCGAAACGGGGGTTGTTTTCAATCCTCGGCCTCACGTATGCCAGGCGCCGGCCGGAAGGAAGGCGGATGAACATTATCCCCGGCTCATAGGAGAAGGTTAAACCGTGATGCAGCGTTACCGCCTTTTTCTCCCGTACAGCTTCCATTGCCACAGCCTCAACATCGTACCAGAACTTGACTATTTTGGGGTTGGATTGACGCCATGATCTCACGATTCCCGGGAGTTCTTCTTCTGGCAGGCCCATCTTCAAGGCACCCATAGAGATTAGGGCGCCGACGCCGCCTTGATAGCCACAGGCTAAAACGGCCACCTTTCCTTTTTGTCGAAGATCATACTCCGGACTTCCTTTAACTATCCTGTCAATCGGCACGTGAAACATTTGGGAAGCTGCAGCCTCATAGATTTTTCCGTGAGACTTAAAGACATCTAACACCCACTTCTCACCGGCCAGCCAGGCGATCACCCGGGCTTCGATGGCCGAGAAGTCTGCAACGATGAACCGGCAGCCTTTATCCGGGATGAAAGCGGTCCGGATAAGCTGGGAAAGCACAACCGGGACGGAGTCGAAAAGCAGCTCCAGAGTGTCAAAGTCACCGGCTATTAAAAGCCGCCGGGCCGCGTCCAAATCCGGCATATGATTCTGAGGTAGGTTTTGCACTTGCACTAAGCGCCCGGCCCATCGGCCGGTTCTATTAGCTCCGTAAAACTGCAGCAGCCCCCGGATCCGGCTGTCCTTGCATCGTGCCCGGGCCATAGCCTCATACTTTTTAATGCTGGTCTTGGACATCTCCCGGCGGAGCTCCAGCACCCGCCTGGCTGCGTCGCTTTCCACCTTTTCCAGAATTACAGGGATGGTATCCTTGGACAGGCTTTTAACCTCCAAGCCTTCAACGCTCCGCAGCCAGTATTTGAGCTGTGCAACGCTGCCCGGGTTATCAAGGCCCGTTAGTTTAACCGCCTCTTCCTCCAGTCTCTTCTGGTACTGCGTATCGCACTTTATTGCCTGACGGACCAGGACCGGATTCACCCGTATACCGCCGTCGTTTATTTTTTGGTCAAGCGTCCATAATTTCTGTTCCTGCTTCGGGACCGGGAACTTTTCAAGCTTTATCCGGATGGCGCGCTCCACTTCCACGTCCCGGATGCAGTACTTTTTAAAGGCCGCCCATTTATCCGGGTCGTGGTGGGGAAGGTTCCTGGTCCTTCCACCGTTGGCCTTGGTAGGTTTGCAGGGGATGGAGAAATACCGGATCAGGTTTGCGCCGGAAGCAAGCTTCCTGTGGCCTACATTCAGTCCGAGAGCATCCCCCACACCGTCAAGGCTACGCGGCAGTCCTAATGTGGCTGCATGCACTGCGGTACAAGCCCACTGTTCCGGAGGTATTTCTTTATTAAACCATTTTTTTAAACAAGTTCTTTCGAACGCAGCGTTAAAGGCACATTTTATTATGTTTGGGTCAGTTAAAGCCCGGCTCACACTGTCGGGGAGATTCTCACCGCTTGCCAGGTCGATAATTTCAACTGGATTATCATCGAATGCATAGGCAAAAAGCAGGATTTTAAAATCTTTTGACTCGGCATAGCTGTATACGCCGCATTTTTTAAGGTCCACACTGGAGTACGTTTCCAGATCCAAGCCTAAGACAACCATCATCGGTTATCTCCTTCCCCTGGGAGCTCTGGCAATGGCATCCAATGGGTAATTATTGCGCTGTTCTCACCTGCGCCGCCGCCAATAAACCATCCTTTATGCTGTAACTCCTTCTGATAAATGCCGAATCCTGTTTTACCGTGTGCATCAAGGCACCATACAACTTTTGAGAAGCCGTAATCCTTGAAATATTCGGGCAACCTTTCTTCCACAGATACCCATGTCAATCTCTCTATCATGTCTGCGGCTTCACGCATGGTTTTTCTCTGCAGGTGATCAACGCCCATTTCTTCGTATAAGTCTGCTATGTCGCGTAATTCTTTCACAGTCTTGTTATAGTTCATTGTTTCCCTCCTTTTGCCACTTGCCAGAGTTTTCAATCCACCCATACGCTTCTTTTTCGGTATCAAACTTTGGCATATTCATGTTAGTTACGTATGGCTTTTCTCCAAATAAACTTGTTTCAAAAGCAAATATTCCAATTCCAAGCAATTTTAATCTGGCTGTTTGTATTAGTGCATCACCGTTATATCGTGTATATATAGGCTTGTCGTTCAGTCTTTCTTCTATATCTATAAAATCAGCTCTGTCTCTCATCTTTGTCCTCCTTTGGTACTAATATCAGCAAGGCGGGCAACACAAAGCCACCCGCCCATATTTATAACTGGTTAACTCAGGAAATCGTCCTCGTCGTCGCTTACCGCATCAAAGTCGTCCTCGGCCCTGGACCTGCCGCCCAGGGGTCCCCCGTCGGCCAGCTTCTGCACGTTCTGCAGTCCGCAGCCAACACCCTTATTCCCGGCCTGGTTGAACGGGAAGAAGTTGATGCTTACCCGGCCGTAGCAGCCGGAGTAAACCTCGGTCTGGTCAAGAATGGGATTTACATTTTTGTCAACGATACCGGGCTTCTGCTTTGAAGAAGCATTGAGGAAATAACGCCCGGCATACTCCGGCTGATCCGGACGTTCAGCATCGCCGTCACGAAGAGGGAGTTTAAGGTTCGGCGGTACTTTACCGCCCCAGAGACTTTTTCCGGCTTCTTTGGCGGCTTCTACGGCGGCTTTGATTTTACGCAGGGTGTCTACGTCTGACTTGGGGACCAGAATGCAGAGTGAGTATTTTTTGTCCTGGCCCTCGGCGATGGCACGGGGCTCGAAAAGGTTTGCATAAGAAAGTCTGACTTTGCCCGTAATCACTTTGGTATTAGGCGCTTTGGCCTGTGCTTGTGCTGTCATCTTCGTTTTCCCCTTTCACTTTTTCACTGAAATCTTGTGCGGCTGCTTCAGTCGAATTAATTTCCGGCCTTTTATCTGATTCCGGCGCCAATGTCGGCTTGCCGGGAGGCCGGATTATTAGATACTTCAGCAGCTCATCAAACCGTTTTCTGCCGATTTCCTTTTCCATTGCAGTAATACCAAGAATTTTTCTGGGGGCATAAATCCTATCCTCGGTGTACTCGTTAGTCAGTAAGACCTTTGCCGCAGCATTCTCATCTGAATATTTACGGTTTGATCTTCCGCTTACCAGCTTCCAACCCAGCCATTTCTTCCCGTGGTTAAGCGCCTGGTCCAATGCGTAATCCATGATGTCCGAGACCCAGGCTTTAAGCATGTCGGCCTTTGTCAGGACCTCTCCGATTTCCTCGTCCGTCAGCAGGGACGAGTCCCGGAAGTCCATCTTTGCCAGCTCCAGGTTTGCTTCCGCCCTGGCCCTGCAGGTGCAATTCGCCCGGCAGAATTTGCAGTGATCGCCGGCCAGGAATTCACCGCCCCCTGCCATGGCAAGCTCTGCCCTGGGCTTTGTATAGGCGTCGGCCCATACCAGCAGGTCCTCCACAGTCGTTTCGGAGGTTGATAGGCTGTCGCGCCGGGGCTGTACAATAGTCATGCGGACCTTTGAAAAGTCATAAAGCATCCCGTAAGTTGCTATAGCGCCAAGCCCATAAAGCTTCATCTGTGGATTGTCTTCAGCGCTGACAGGCACGCCGGCGCCGTATTTAAAGTCCGTAATATCAATTGCATCGTCGGATATAATGACCAGGTCCCCGGTGCCAAAACCATCCGGTACCCATTGGCTGAAGTCCAGCTTTTGTTCCAGCAAAACCACTGCATCCTTTGAGCGCTTTTTAGCCTCGGATATTTTTTCTGCCGCTAAAGTGACGTAAATATCAACATACTCGGCCAGCCTGGGTGAATACATACTGTGTTCTTGCATCTCTTCAAGCTTTTTGTGATATGCTTTTGTTTTTATAATTCCCAAGTGCCGCTTCAAGCGAAGTTCTGCGAAAGCGTGGGCGAAGGCGCCTTCTTCAGCGTATGAACTGGTTTCCTCCGGAAACTGCCGCTCCAGTTGGGCGCTTGGCGGGCATGCGAGCCACCTGTATGCACCCGATGCCGACAATATGGCGTGTGCGCTCATGCGAGTTCCTCCGCGGCTTTAAGCAATTCAGGATATTTCTCTTCAGGCACTTCAGACAGTTTTGCAGCGCCAAACTTGCTGAACAGGTCCTTAATGCCGGCCTGTTTACCCGCCTCGGCCAGGGCTGTCAGCTTTGCCCTGACCTGTTCCTTGGTAACGGGAGGATCAGGCGGCGCTGTGGGCTCTTCGGGCTCCTGCTTTAGCTGTTCGGATGTTTCCGGCTTATTTTCCGGTTCTGGGGGAGATGTTGGCGGCGATTCCGGTTTGTTCTCCGGCTCCTGTGCATGTAGTTTGAAACTGAATTCAGATTTGCTTTTGGTTTCCGCATCTTCTGTAATTGCCGCCGGCGCAATAGGTTTTGCAGACAGAAAAACAGCCAGGTCGTGTATTGCAGCAACCAGGTCCGGGGCGTTGACATTGACGTTGACGGTGATTTCCATTTACAGATTCCTCCATTATCTTTATAATTGGCTTGAGCAACAGTTTTTTTAATTTCCCCGGCCAGTAGCCTAGCCGGGGTGCTTTTTTTTATACGGTTACAATGACCGTTTCCTGTAAAATCAAGTCCTCCAGATTATCCAGGAAGTATTCCTTGATGTTTTCCCGGGCAAGGATCCTCCACGCTCCGCCATCAGCCTCAAACAGCGCTGCCTTCGGTCCATTCTGGAGCCGGAGCAGAAACTCACCCTCCGGCTGTTCCACCTCAATAAATGTCCTGTAGGGAGCTAATTTGATGATGGGCGGCAGTGTTACGTTGGAGATTGTAGCGATACCGGTCTTTGCGGCAACTGTCTGGCTGATCCCGTCGTCGCTGCTGGTCTTTACGTTCTCTTCCCTGATGTTTCCCAGCAATTTGATAAGTTCGTCCCGGGTCTCGGTCTGTACGAAGGTTGACTTCAGCCTGATAACGGCTTCTTCCAGGTCCATGAACTGTCCAAACTTTTGAACGGGCAGTTCCGCAACCGCTGAATAGATGTGGAACCGGCCAAGGTCGTCACGCAGCATGGAATGCACATCCACCTGCGTGGGGCCCTCCACATGGATAATCAGGCTGTTGAGCCGCCGGTGTTCATGTTCCTGGTTAAGCAGTTCAACAATGCCGGCCAGGGATTTGGTAACAAACACTTCCGGGGACGCTTCATACACTTTAAAAAGCTTTCTTGATGAATACTGAAGCCCGTCAATCTCGGTAATCTCAATGTCTTTTAGCGACAGCAGGTACTCCAGGGCGTCTTTGTTCATACCCATTCTTACAACTCCTCGAAATGTTTTTGTCAGCTGCTCTTTACCAGCTTGAGCTCCTTCTCGATCTCAGCGGCCAGGGCGCTGCCGCGGTCCTTGTTAAGTTCGGCGGCAACCGTCCGGCCGAGGTGATCGGTGTCCAGGATAAGCCTGGTTGTGATCGCTTTGACCGGGGCCAGCGTCGCTTTTGCCTGGGCTGCGCAGTCAACGGATTCACGGTTCTCATCAACCTTGAAGGCCAGGGTGACTGTCAGTTTGCGGACGGTCTTGGTGTCGGTGTTCAGGTCAACAAGGTTGGCAAGGATTTTGTTCATCTCGTTGTTGATCTGCTCCTGAACGGCTCCCCTGGCCAGGTCAAGGACGTTGATTTCGCTGGGCATCTTTCGTTTTCACCTCCTTTCAATGAAAAACGTCACCCCCCTGATCTTTCAGGAAGTGACGTACTCACCCGTCACGGGTGACGGAGGTCTTTTGCCTCCTATTCCTATTTGCCTCGCGGCTTTTTTGGAAACTGGGGTTTTGGCGGCATCTACCTCACCGCCCTGCCGGCTTTGAAGTACGCCTGCCATTGCTTATCTTTCCTGCGCTGGCGCTGCCGTTTTTCATACCATCTTAAAAATTTTCTAATCAATATCGTATGCGCCTCCTGACATCCTGAAAAAGTTCCTCACACTTAGCGTGGGCAAAACCGGTTTCCGTGCTATAGCAAGACGTTTCATAGCCTATCGGCTTCCCGCAGTGGATGCATTCAGCTTCAGCCATGCTTCTTGACGAAGCGCAGTCGGTATGGCTGCACGGTTCTTTACAGGGGCCATATTCCGTCCCCGGTGCTGCGATCTTTCCCGCTGCCATATTAATTAATCCCCTCCTTCCGTAATCGATTTTTATAACCCCAGCACCCTGGCCCCGTTCACCAGCACGGCCATAGCCAAAATAACTACTGCGATAAGGGCGAGAATGCCGACGCCTTTTAAAATAACCTCGCTCCAAATCCAGAACTCAGCGGCACGTAACACCTTCCGCACGCATATCACTTCCTTTTGCCTTGCAAAATGATCCGCAGCCTGCGCAACTTACAGT
>JBAZGB010000051.1:13700-17499 GCA_041653135.1 Eubacteriales bacterium
AGTTAACACGCTTGCCCCCTGCATTACCCACCAGTCCTTGGCGCCGCACGCCGGACAAGCGCCCTTGGGAGCGATGTAAAGAGCTTCTAGGGTTACAAGCGGGTGGGTTAGACCTGGGGTGTTAAGGTTCCCGTGGTCTACGTACAGCACCCCTCCGCATTCATAGGACTTCTTTTTTATCACCCTGCGGAGGATGAAGGCCAGGCTGCGCATGTACTCTATGTGTCGCATTTCACCCCTCGCGTATCTCCGGGATAAATCTGCGAGAATAACTGCCGGGTGGCGGAATAGTTTTTGCATTGAGATCAATCCTTCTTAAGGAGCTTGCTTACGGCGTATCGTCTTTTTTACCGAATCAGTTGATTGTGGTAATTCTTTAACTTACCTTTTTGGGAAAGAAATAAGATTCTATTAAATTGTCCGGAATCTCAAACAGGGTTATCATTTTTTCTAACTCTGTCCAAGTCCAATCGGCTGTTCCGTTCAATTTTTTGTTTAAGGTAACAATAGATATATTTAAGTCTTCAGATAATTTTTGTTGCGATATTCTCTTTTCCCTCATTAAGCCTTTTATCTTATCAAATGGTTGACATATTACGTTTTTCCTTCGCATTTTATCTCTCCTTATAAAAGAGTGTTACGTATTTCGTGACACCTTCACTATACCAGCGCGCTTTAAAATTGTAAATACTATTTTAGTAACAATTTAAAATTATTTAATTTAACCGTTGCATAATGTGTAACAATTTTATTATAATAACAATTATAAGAGTTTGGATTAAATTAGCTTGTAGGAAAAGAGGAGTGTTTCATGGATATATATATTTTTGCGAAAAGGCTAAAGGAATGCAGAGAAAATGCGGGGTTAAGTCAAAGAGATTTAGCTAAAAAGTTACATATGAGCAATGCAAACGTCAGCAGATATGAAAAAGCAGAACATGGTCCGGGAAGAAGCGCAATAAATGATTTGGCAAATTTTTTTAATGTTAGCCCTGCATGGCTAATGGGAGCAAACGTACATAAATATACAGATGACCAACAAGAATGTAAAAACATTCCAATTATCGGTACAATAGCAGCGGGCATACCAATATTAGCTGAAGAAAATATCGAAGGATACGAATGCGTCAGTGTAGATTTTAATGTGGATTTTTGCCTTAGAGTAAAGGGTGACAGCATGATAGGCGCACGAATATTAGACGGCGATTTAGTTTATATTCATAAACAGCCATATGTTGAAAACGGAGAAATAGCCGTTGTTGTTATTGACGGCGAAGCCACTCTGAAAAAGTTTTATAGTCTTAATGGTAATGTTATCTTGAGAGCGGAAAACCCTAATTATCCAGAAATGATTTTTAAGAAAAAAGACATGAAACACATATTTATTGAAGGCAAAGCTGTATTTTTTAAATCGGAGGTGAAATAACTTGGCCAGTATCAAAAAGCGTCCCAACGGAACATACCAAGCCACTATTTATGTCGGTAGGGATGCAAGCGAAAAACAATTATTTGAGTATGTTACCAGGGATACCTTAAGGGAATGCAAGTCAGCCGCCAGGGAAATTGAGCAGGAAATTGAAGAGGGTAAGTTTATACGATTTAAAAATGTAAGGGTGACAATATGGATCAAGGAGTGGCTAGAGATAAAATGATGAGTGCCATTGCTGCATAGAAATTGAAGACAGTATTGTCATATTAATTTGCGGTGAAGTAGATATTGATGCTTTAAGAAATAGCATTAAAACAGCAGTTTCGGAAATGAAAGCCAATAGAAACTGACAAGTAAGCGATAAAAACAACCTTTATTCATTGAGCAAAAAGTATATTATGCAAACATGGTAAATGCTGAGTGGCTGAAAAGAAAGACTCTTAAAGACAAGTAAGGCCCCGCTCCGAAGAGCAGGGCCTTTATTTCACGTGGAATAATTTATTTTTCTATCTGCTTTTTTGCTGCCCACTTGGCCAGCTGCGCCGCGGCATCAACAGCCCCCTCGACAGCCACATAACCCATGCAAGCCCCGACGATGGCATAAAGCGCCTGGTCCGGAAAGTCCGGGTAATAAACCTTAATACCGGCGACGCAAGCAGCGGCAACAGCCATAATAAACTTCCGACTTTTCAGCCTTTCTAAAAAAGACCTCATGCCCCTTTCACCGCCTTTGACAGGTTTAAGGCAACGGCGCACAACATCCAAAATTCCACAGTTTCACACGGATCGTGGTCTGAGGTAATAAGTCCGGCTGTTTTTGCGTCCTGAATAATTTTTAATTTCCAGTCCTCCGGTTTTCCCGCCATAGCTTGATCCCCCCTGTTCAAATCTGAAAACAGCCGGTCCCAGGGAAACCCGGAACCGGGACAATTTGACCTGTTTACGCTGTCAATCCGGTAATGGCCGATTATATAGTCACGGTCCACCGGAATACTCCACTTCTTTGTCAGTTGCCGGTGCAGCCACAATGTTGCCCGGTACTGCTCCTCGGTCAGCGCATCGCCGGGCATGCCCTCGTGCTCAATACCGAGAGTGTACCGGTTGGGGTTTGTCCCGTTATACAGCGGCCAGCTGGGCTTGTGCACCGCTCCGGCGTGCCATGCCGTGTCCTCGTCTTTGACCAACTGCAGGATCCGGCCTGTTTTAGTAACAAGGTAGTGCGCGCTGGCCTGGGCAGCGATGTTCTGCATCCAGGACAAGCAGCCCGGAAACCGTCCGGCTGTAATATGATTTACAATGGCCAGCGGCGCCCTCCCGCTGCGCCCCTTGTTGTAATTCGATGTGCCTGTCCATTCAATGTTAAACTCTTGGCTCATCGTCCCCACGCTCCCCCCTGTCTGTATCTGCCGGCATATCCGGCGGCTTCATTGGCATCACTGGATTTACTTTCATTTGATCTTCCGTCAAAGCGGCCTCTTTTTTCTTAAGCCAAAACAATAAGGGCTTCAGATCCTCCGCCCCAGCTTCCACCAGGTTCTCCACCACCGACGTTGCCTCCCGGACAAAAAGAAATGAATATATAATCGTGGCCACGGCAATGCTTACCTGCTCCAGGGGCAGCACCCGCATGGACAGCCCGGCCAGGATCTGCAGGCTTAAATACGCCACCACCTTAATAACCGTGCGGTTAAAAAGCGTATCGCTGGAGATGGCCTTGGCCTTGACCGCCTTAAAAAACCCCCCGCTTTGCCGGGAATTGGCGAAAAGCCGGGTAAGGATATCCAGAATTACAGCCGCCCATACCGCCGTAATGGCCGGCAAGTAAGCCGCATCCGGACAAATAAGATAATTGAAAACCGCAAACAAAAAAGCCCACACGGGCTTGACATTGGCCTGGAACAGGCGGTCCAGTTCCACCAGCACCACCTCCGGATTTAAAATAAAAGCCGCATCTTCTGAGCGGCTACTCTTTTACGATTGGCTTCTCTTCCAACCGGCCCTCAGTGACCTTGTACGTTGTTATCAAGTCCTTGCCCTCAACCGCTTTTAGCGCCTCGTCCTGCACTTCAAAGCCCTTCTTCCCGGCCAGGAATGCCTCGACACCCTGCGTTTCAAGCAATTCGCTGTAATTGATGTTGTGTACGGCTGTAATGTTTCCGGCATCGTCATACTCAACGAACCGTCGGGACTTTATTTCTCGCTTTATGGTCCCATCGGCGGGGTCTATTTCCACCCATTTCTTTTCCCGGTCAACCTCAATTTGCACAAACCGTCCGTCTTCGCTGCCGACTGATTTGATTGTGTGTAAAGTATCCATTGTTCCCCTCCTTACTCGGTGTATTTATATACTTTGTAGTAGAATGTTATGGC
>JBAZGB010000052.1:0-17402 GCA_041653135.1 Eubacteriales bacterium
AGCTATGGCGGAAGGCGTTGGAGCAAGGGTGATTGAGATGACGCCTGAAGAGCATGATCGCGCCGTTGCGGCGCTGAGTCACCTGCCGCATCTTACAGCGGTTGCTCTGGTCAGGTCCCTGGCCAGCCTTTCCGACGGGGAAAAATTTCTGCCTCTGGCGGCAGGCGGTTTCCGGGATTCTACGCGTATTGCCCAAAGCAATCCCCTCATGTGGCGGGATATATTTCTTTCCAACAGCGATATGCTGCTGAATGTGTGCAGGGTATTCAGGCAGCAGCTTGAATTATTGGAAAATGCCGTGACGGCGGGAGACGGCCAACGGATTTTGGATCTCCTGGAGGAAGCCAGGCAAGTCCGGCGGCAGGTGCCGGCAAAAACAAAAGGTTATTTGCCGGTGCTTTATCAAATACTAATTTCAGTCCCCGACCGGCCCGGTGTAATAGGCGATTTAGCTGTACAACTGGGTAACGCAGGAATAAATATTGCGGATATAGAGATTTTAAGAGTAAGAGAAGGAGTTGGCGGAAGCGTCAGAATTGCTTTCGCTACCGAGAAGGAGCAGAATTCTGCGGTTGAAGAGTTGCGCAGAAAAGGAATGCAGGTAGTAAAGGGGTAGCTCATGGAATTCAGAATTAAATCCCCCGCTGGTTTGCGCGGAACCATTTACGTCCCCGGAGATAAGTCAATTTCTCACCGGGCAGTAATGCTGGGTTCGCTGGCCGAAGGGGAAACATATATTGAAAATTTTTTGACAGGCGCGGATTGCCTGGCTACGATGGGTTGTTTTCGTCTGTTGGGAGTGGAATTTGACGGACCCGACGAAAAGGGAGGTCTGGTTGTTCACGGGAAAGGGCCCCTGGCCTTGAGGGAACCGGAGCAAGTGCTTGACGCGGCAAATTCCGGAACAACAATGCGTTTGCTTCTAGGTATTCTTTCCGGATTGCCTTTTTTTAGCGTATTAACAGGAGATGCGTCGCTGCGCAGCAGGCCGATGAGCCGGGTGACCGTCCCGTTAAGCCTGATGGGGGCCCGGATCTGGGGGCGCCGGGGAGGAAAGCTTGCTCCTTTAGCAGTACAGGGAGGGGATTGCGTCGGCATTAAGTACAGCCTGCCCGTGGCCAGCGCCCAGGTAAAATCATCCATATTGCTGGCCGGCTTGCTGGCTTCAGGGGAAACTGAAGTGACGGAACCTTTTCAGTCCCGGGATCATACAGAACGCATGTTAAAGCTTTTTGGAGCAGAATTGAACGTTGACGGCAAAGTAATCAGAATCCGGGGGAAACAAAAACTAAAAGGCCAACGTGTGGTTGTTCCCGGGGATATTTCTTCGGCAGCTTTCTTCTTAGCTGCAGGCGCAACAGTTCCAGGTTCGGACCTGACAATAAAAGATGTGGGAGTTAACCCCACCCGCTGCGGTATCCTGGAAGTAATGGAGCAGATGGGCGCGGATATCACAGTGTTTAACAAGCGGGAGGTCAGCTGCGAACCCGTTGCCGACATACGTGTAAGGCATTCAAAGCTGAAAGGGGCGGTGATCGGCGGGGAACTTATTCCCAGGCTTATTGATGAGGTTCCTGTTTTAGCCGTCCTGGGAACGGCTGCCGAAGGCGAAACGCTGGTCAAAGACGCAGCGGAATTAAAGGTAAAAGAAAGCGACAGGATAGCTGTTCTGGCCGGGGAACTGTGCAAATTTAACGCAGCCGTGGAGGAACTGCCCGACGGGCTGTTAATCCAGGGGGGCCGTCCGCTGAAATCAGCCGCCTGTGAAAGCCACGGGGATCACCGCATTGCCATGGCTATGGCAATCGCCGGGTTGTTGGCCGAAGGGCAAACTGTAGTTGAAAATACGGAATGTGTTGATGTCTCTTTCCCCGGGTTTTTCAAAACCCTTTGTTCACTTGGATAAAAAAGAAAATTCCCGGGAATGACACTGACTCATTTTTGCTGTAAAATTACTTAAGAAAACAGGAAACAAGTTTGTTTTTGTCGAATTCCTTGCACTGAATTATATTATTATGTTAGCTGGCGGTAAAAGGTTGATGCCTTTTTGTGTAGCAATTGACGGGCCGGCGGGAGCCGGTAAAAGCACTGTCGCTAAAATTATTGCGGAAAGATTGAATTACATATATGTTGACACAGGGGCAATGTACAGGGCTATAATGTTAAGAGCCCTGCAGCAGCATGTAAACCTGGAGGACGAGCATGCGCTGACCGGCCTTGCAGCTTCGACAAGGATTGAACTGTCCGCAGGCTGCAATAAAGGCGCCCGTGTATTTATGGATGGAAAAGAAGTATCTTTTGAGATAAGGGCTCCGGAAGTTTCCCGTAATGTTTCTCTTGTTGCCCGTGTACCCGGTGTAAGAAAAGAGCTTGTCAACCAGCAAAGAAGGATAGCCAGGTCAAGTAATGTAGTAATGGAAGGGCGCGATGTAGGTACAGTAATAGTGCCGGATGCCCAGGTAAAAATATTTTTAACTGCCTGTGTGAATGAACGGGCAAAAAGACGCCGGAAAGATTTAGCCGGGCAGGGGTTTAAGTTAACTTTGGGGGATATGATAGAAGAAATAAACGAACGCGATAAGCTGGACAGTTCCCGTTCAGTAGCGCCTTTAGTTCCTGCCCCTGATGCTGAAATCATTGACAGCTCAAAGATGCGGATGCACAATGTTGTTGAACTTATACTGGAATTGGTCAGGAGGAGAAGCGGTTAGTGTTCTATTGGTTTGGCCGGTTTATCTGCCGGGTTGTTCTTCTCTTGCGCCGGATGAAAGTATATGGCGGCGCCAATGTTCCCCGTCAAGGAGGGCTGTTGGTAGTAAGCAATCATGTCAGCTACTGGGATCCGGTGGTGGTTGGATCAGCTCTGACGCGCAAGGTTCATTTTATGGCCAAAACCGAGCTTTTTGCGATACCTGTTTTTGGTACAATAATTAAATGGTGCGAAGCTTTCCCTGTAAACCGCAGGGGGACTGATCAGAAGGCGGTTCGAGCAGCTTTGCAATTTCTCCGGCAGGGAGAGGTTGTAGGTATTTTCCCAGAAGGAACGCGGAGCCACACAGCCGAGTTTTTAGATCCCTATCTTGGGGCCGCTATGCTGGCTGTTCATGGGAATGCGGCGGTGCTTCCGGTAGCCGTAATAGGTACGAGGGGTTTTCTTGGCAAGGTAGAAGTTGTCATCGGCAGGCCGTTAAACTTTCCAAAACCGCAAACAAAAAGCGATCTGAAAGAAAAATACAGGGTAATCAGCCTTAAAATAATGGATGAAATTTCACAGTTAAGGGGCTGCAAAGAACGGTGATTGGATGGAAGTGCGTTTAGCAAAAGAAGCCGGTTTCTGCTTCGGTGTAACCCGGGCAGTTGAAATTGCCAGGAATACCGCCAAAGAAGAAAATCAGGTTTATACGTTAGGCCCTTTGATTCATAATCCGCAAGTTGTTGAGAAACTGGCCCGGTCTGGCATAAAAGACATTGAGAATATGGCAGACATTCCGGTTGGATCGACAGTAATTATTCCGTCCCACGGGGTTGGACCGGAAGTAATGGCCAAGCTTGAGGAATTAAAGGTGCATGTTGTCGACGCTACCTGTACGTTTGTACGCAGAGCGCAGAACCTGGCGCATGATCTTGGCCGGCGGACACAGGTAGTTATCGTGGGTGATCAAAAACACCCTGAAGTAAGAGGTATAATAGGCTATGCCGGGGAACAAGCTTTAATAGTGGAAGGTCCTGATCAGGCAAAATTACTGGACTTACTGCCTGAAGTAGCCGTGTTAGCCCAGACAACACAACCTTTGAGCAATTTTCAGTCTGTTATAGATGTTCTTAAGAGCAAGACAGGTTCTGTTGAAGTTTTTAACACTATCTGTAACGCAACAGGTATGCGACAACAGGCTGCTTTGGAACTTTCCCGGCAGGTAGGCGTAATGGTAGTGGCAGGGGGAATAACGAGCGCCAATACCAGAAGGCTGGCTGAACTAAGCCGGGAATCGGGCACACCTACATATCATGTTGAAACTGCCCGGGATTTAAAAGCAGGATGGTTTAAGGGTATGCAAGTTGCAGGCCTGACAGCCGGAGCGTCTACACCGAACTGGATAATAGAGGAGGTTCAAACACGGATGAAGGAGTTGGGTGAAGTGATGGATGTGGATGAAAAAAATGAAAACAGCAATGTTGACGCTCTTGAGGCAGATGAAGTAAAAGCTGCCGTTTCGGAAGAGATCGCCAATGCCTCCGGGGAGCCGGAGGAGACCCCGGCCGGCACAGATGAAGCAGTGCAGGATTCTGATTCAAAAGAAGAAACTGAAACAGTTTCCGAGGAAGGGATGGAAGAAAGTGTAGAGGTCAAAACCTTGAGTCCGGGGCAGATTGTTAAAGGTATTGTTGTGCAGGTAGACACTGACGAAGTCCTCGTAGACGTGGGCTCGAAATCGGAGGGGGTTGTGCCTTTCCGGGAACTTTCCGCATACGAAGCTGCTTCTCCCCAGGATATTGTATCCTTGGGTGATGAAATAGAAGTAACTGTAGTCAAAGTTGAAGATGATGAAGGCAGGCTGATTCTCTCCAAGGCTAGAGCGGACGCGGAAAAAGCCTGGGTTGACTTGCAGGCTCATCTGGACGACGGAAGTCCTGTGGAGGGTGTAGTCAGGGAAGTTATCAAGGGCGGCCTGCTGGTGGATGTGGGTTTGCGCGCTTTTATGCCCGCTTCACTTGTAGATCAGGGTTATGTTGAAGACCTGAACAAATACATAGGGGCTAAAGTTAATTCCAGAGTAATCGAATTAAACCGCTCCCGCAGAAAAGTAATCCTTTCGCGCAAGGCTGTTCTTGAGGAAGAAAGGACTATACGGAAGCAGAGTGTCCTGGAGAGTCTGGAAGAGGGGCAAGCTGTAAGAGGAATAGTCCGGCGGCTGACCAATTTCGGAGCTTTCGTCGATATTGGAGGGGTTGACGGGCTTTTGCACATTTCGGAAATGGCCTGGTACCGTGTCAATCACCCTTCAGATGTGCTGAACGTCGGTGATGAAATAGAGGTAAAAATACTTCAACTTGACAGAGACAATGAAAAAATTTCCCTCAGTTTAAAGCAGGCGCTGCCCGACCCGTGGAAGCAGGTTGTTGAGAATTATCCCGTAGGCAGTATAGTCAACGCCAAGGTAGTAAGGATTGCTCCGTTCGGCGCTTTTGTTCAGCTGGAACCTGGTGTTGAAGGGCTGGTTCACATTTCTCACCTGGCGGACCACCATGTGGAATCAACGGGTGAAATTGTTCATGAAGGCGAAGAGATCAATGTCAAGGTCTTAAGCGTTGAGCCGGAGGAGAAACGCATCCGCCTTTCGATCCGGGAAGCAAAACGGGAAACTCAAAAGCCGAGAAATATACAGCCGGAAATAAAGGATGATAACGTTACCATAGGTGATGTCGTCGGCGATATTTTTGAAAACAAGTAGATTGGTTTAGAAAATGATCAACAACTTTGCCAGGATATATCAACTGGCTAAAGAAAAAGGGCCTGGGAAACTGGTTGTTCTGGCTCCGGAGGACCGGGAGTTTATGAATGCCGTTAAAATTGCCCGGCATGAAGGGTATGTTGAGCCGATTTTTATCGGCAATTTGGCAAAGATGCAGACTGCCGCTGACGAGCTGGATTTTAACATTGATCAGATTAAAAGGATCAGCTGTGTCGATCCGCAGGAGATTGCCGATTACGGCATTGGCATGCTTTTTAAAAAAGAAACCGAACTGGTCAGCAAAGGCCAGATTCCTACTTCGTACATTTATCGGGCTGTTATTAAAGAAGAACAAAAAAAAGGCGTCAAGAACAATATCAGTGTGGCGTCGCTCCTGGAAGTTCCAGGGTGCGATCATCTGGTTGCCGTAACAGATGTGGGAGTAAACATTGCCCCTGATTACGAAGCAAAAGTGGAAATAATCAAAGACGCTGTTTTTTTGATGAACTTGCTTGGTTACGAGTTCCCGCAGGTGGTTATGCTTTCCGCAAACAGGGATTATGGCCCGACCCTTCAATCCTACCTCGACGCGCAAAGACTGCGCGAAGAATTCGGCGATGGAAGCGGCGGGTTTGAAATTCGCCCGGAGCATTCAGTCGCTGAGATATTTGACTCCGGTAAAGCGTCCCTGCCGCATATTTTTCTTGCGCCCGACCTTGATACCGGCAATATTATGGCCAAGTTAAATTATGTTATTCCAGTAAAACGGTGTGCAGTCTTACTCAGCTCGGCAGGACCGGTTGCCATTCCCTCACGTTCGGATTTTACCGAATCTATAGTCAGGGACATGGCTTTAGGAGTGGTTCTTGCAGACCGTATCAAAGAAAAAAATAGGACTGAATAATGATGCTTAACTACCTGTGTTCAAAATTTCGCCCCCAGGGCGGAAAACCTAAAGTCGTCCTGGCGCCTGCTAAAGATAATATTTTGGTTGATGTTTTGTTTAAAGCTGTTGAACTGGACATCTGCAGGCCTGTAATCGTTGGAAACAGCGATTTGCTTGCGGGAGTTGCGCAAAAGTACGGTCCTGCTGTTAGCGACCTCGAATTAATAGAACAGGCGGGAGATTTTGAATCAATCAAACTGGCCGTAAAAATGATCAAAGACAACCAGGCGGATATCCTGATGCAGGGCGATACAAACCGTAAGGATTTTTTGAACCTGGTTCTTGATCCGGGGAAGGGTCTGGCCAGGAAGAATTCTTACAGCTATATTTCTTTGCTTATGTCCCCCAAGGACAACAGGTTCACCATGATTACCGATACATTTATTCATACATTGCCAAATTTACAGGAAAAAAATGTTATTATTGAGAATGCGCTTAAGCTTGCTTTGCTGCTAAAAATAGACAGGCCGAAAGTTGCCGTTCTGGCTGCGATTGAAAAGGTTAATCCGCGGATTTCTTCAACTGTCGATGCCGCCATACTGTCCAAAATGTCCGAGCGCAAGCAGTTTGGAGATGCAGTTGTGGAAGGCCCTCTTGACATAGATTGCGCAACCAGCAGGGAAGCGGCGGCAAGAAAAAAACTGGACAGTATTGTTCCCGGAGATGTTGATATATACGTTGTCCCTAATGTAGAGTCTGGTTATGCCTTCAGTCAGATGCTGGCTTTTGTAGGGAAGATGCCGCACGCCGGGGTCCTGGCCGGAACAGCAAAGCCGGTAGTGGTCAACGTTCCTTTTATTGGATTTAATGAGAAAGTGGCCGAGATAGCTATTTCCGCAATGCTGTTATGAAGGAGTGATAGCATGTCCCCTTCTTTTTTTAACATCCTGGTCATGAATGTAGGTTCCACTTCTACAAAAGTAGCCTGCTATAAAAATACAGAACTTATAGCCGGAAGCAACATCACGTTTAAAAAAAATCTTCTGTCCCCCTACCATGATCTTGCAGGGCAAATTCCCGAGCGAAAAAAACAGATCCTGGACTTCGTCGCCGGGTACGGTGTTGAACTGAGCACTTTGGACATCGTGGTCAGCCGCGGCGGGGTCGGTACTCCCTGCCCCAGCGGGATCTATGAAGTTAACCAGGCCATGTGTGACGATCTGCTTTCCATGCGTTTTGCAAAGCATGATTCTTCCCTTGGGCCTGTCATATCAAAAGATATTGCCCAGGAATGCGGTATTAAGGCTGTTGTTGTTGATCCCCCCAGCACAGACGAGTTTCACCCGCTGGCCAGAATATCCGGTCTGCCTGGTATTGAACGTAATAGCGTGCTCCACGCGCTGAGCCAAAAAGCAGCCGCCAGGCGAGCTGCAGCTATAATAGGCAAGCCCTGCAATGAGCTTAACTTTGTTGTCGCTCATTTAGGCGGGGGCATTTCCATCGGCGCGCATTTAAAAGGAAGAGTTATTGATACAACTCATAGCCTGTATGAAGGGCCTTTTACCCCGGAACGCGCGGGCAATCTTCCAACCCTGCCGCTGGTTAACCTGGCAAGGGGCCAAAGCGTTTCCGCAGTGAGGGATATAATAGTCGGGGAAAGCGGGTTAAAAGCATACCTGGGTACCGACGATGCCAGGGAAGTTGAGGAAATGATCGAAGGCGGAGATGAAAAAGCGCTGCTTGTGTATGAAGCCATGGCTTACCAGATCGCCAAGGATATCGGGGCTATGGCGACTGTGTTAAAAGGCAATCTTAACGGCATCGTAATTACCGGCGGTTTGGCTTATTCGGAAAGGCTGGTCAATTGGATAAAAGAGAGGATTTCCTTTATCGGCAGGGTATTTATTTTCCCTGGTGAGGATGAAATGCTGGCCCTGGCAGAGGGCGGCCTGCGTGTTTTAAAGGGTGAGGAAAAGTTAAAAATATATTCTACGGATAGCTGTATGGTTATACCGGAAAATAAAGATTAAAGTAAAGGAACGGGCAAGCGGCGTTAAATCGCATAGTGAAGAAACTGGCAAGCGGCGATAAGCCGCTTTTTGTATATTCTGGAGGTTTTCGGGCAGGATAATTTTAAACTTTTCGTATGTCTGGAGGCTTAAAAAGTGACGCGTTTCTCAATTGGCCTTGTTATCCTGGTCGTAATCTCTATTTTGATCTATTTTGGGCTGGCCCACCGTGCTCTTGATCGAATGCGCTTATCCGATCGGGGAGCTTTGGGAGTAATCGTGGCAGTGATTATAGGCAGTTTTATCGATATCCCAATCCCCGGCGGCCGCTACCTTGTTTCTGTCAATGCCGGCGGGGCGCTGGTCCCTGTTGCCCTGGTAATTTACCTGTTGATCAAAGCAGGAACAGCACGGGAGAGAATTCGGGCCATAGCAGCTTCAATTGTAACAGCTCTGGCTATTTTTGTTGTCGGCTCGCTGATCATGCGGGGCTTGCCGGAACCCGGCGGAAGATTTGAATTTATTGACTCCCTGTACATTTACCCGCTCGTAGGCGGCACAGTCGCTTATTTGGGAGGCCGTTCGCGTCGCGCAGCCTTTATTGCCGCTACACTTGGTGTTCTATATATGGATATCGGCTACTATTTCTGGCTGGCCGGCAGGGGCGCTCCCGCCGGGCGGGTATCCATCGGCGGGGCGGGAGCTTTTGACGCAATAATACTGGCGGGAATAGTTGCAATTTTAATTGCCGAAGTAATCGGCGAATCACGCGAGCGGCTGCAGGGCGGCCCGGTAGTGGAGGGAAGGCCGCCTTCACTTTTGAAAGGGTTGAGGAAACCCGAAATGGATGAGGATAAAAAAATTAATGCTGAAACTGAAGAAGCAGGAGGTGGCGCCGGTGGGAAAGATAAAAAATAAGCTTCTTGCAGTATTTTGTTTGGCAATAGCAGGCGGATCGCTTTTATTTTGCCTGGGTTTTTCCCAGTTCCCCATGCCCTCTTTAAACGTGGCAAACTTTTTCAAAAATGCGGAAGACGAACTTTCTCCCGGGACAGCATCCGTCATCAAGGACGAGAATGGGGCAGTAATTTCGCAAATGTCACGCCATGTTTATCCGGGTGATGAGGTCATCACGGCTGAAGGGCGCCACTACCGGGTAAAAAAGGTAACGGGGAATGAAGCGAAGGCAGTTTTTGTAGGGATGGACCAGAAACTGCTCGCTTACAGAGAGGAATACTCCAGGATGGAAGTTCCGGTTGCCGCAGTAGTAAAGAATACGGGGGCAGTTGGTATCTACCATTCCCACACTGACGAGTCCTACGTACCTTCCGACGGGACCGAGTCGATACCGTTTCACGGCGGGATAATCCAGGTCGGCAACTCGTATACAAAGACTCTGTCCAGCGAGGGGACGAAAGTCTATCATGACACTACCCCTCACGATCCGCATGACAACAATGCCTATTACCGTTCCCGGCGGACAGCGGCGCAGTTGATGAAAAAGAACCCCATCGCACTTTTTGATGTGCATAGAGACGGGATTCAAGATCCGGAATATTACAGAACAACTATTTCCAATGAGGATGTAAGCCAGATGAGGCTGGTAATCGGGCGTGAGAATCCCCGGATGTCGTCTAACCTTGATTTTGCGAGAAGGCTGATGGCTTATGCCAATAAAATGCACTATCCCATAGCCAAAGAAATATTCATGGGGAAGGGAAACTATAATCAGGATTTGCTGCCGACATCGTTGCTTATCGAAGCCGGAACCTATACAAATAAAAAAGAGGAAGCGATGCGCGGGATTTCCCTGCTTGCGAGCGCCGTACCGGCAGTTCTAGGTATAAGCGGGACCAGCAGCCCGACTAACCCGACCGCACGTCATACCGGCGCCTGGTCGGCGGTCGGCTGGATTTTATTAATAACCGTGCTGGCCGGAGGAGCCTTCCTGTTGATTAGCGCAGGCGGGTGGAACGAGGCTAAAAACCGGCTTTCCCAGTTAATGACCGGTGAGTTTGCCGATCTGTTCGGGCGCCGGAAAAAATAAAAAACAACCTGCTTAAGAAAATACAAGGGGACGGTTCTCGCGTATTTTCTGGGAACAGCTTATCTTGTACTGTCTACAAACAGCTTATCTTATGCTATAATAGATAGATTTTTTGTTTAAGAAAGGCAGTTAATGATTCAAGATCATCCGATGTTAGTAAAGCCTGAAGCTCTTGTAGGTAAACTCGACTCATACCGGGAAGTATTTTTAATACTTGATTACGACGGCACATTAGTTCCTATTGCGCCGCGCCCTGAACTGGCCAGACCGGATGAAAGCCTGCTTGCCGATTTAAAGCTGCTTTGCGGATTGCCGGGATATAAAGTAGCAATCTTGAGCGGCCGCGTACTCGAAGAATTGAAAGAACTTCTGCCTGTTCCCGGACTATACCTTAGCAGCGTACACGGGGTGTTAATCGAGGATCCCGCCGGAAATCTTATCACTTTAACATCATCTGACATCGAACCGGTTATTAACCGGTTATATACAATTGCTGCTGAATGTATCGGGGACAAGCAGGGTTATATTATTGAAAACAAACTCATTGATTTGACGATCCATTACAGGTTGGCCGATCCGGGCGCCGAAGTAATATTAAAAAGCTTTATAGAAAGAAGCAAAGAGATCTGTGAGGAATTTGGCCTTGAACTCCTTGAAGGCAAGAAAGTTCTTGAAGTGCGCCCAAAAGGACTGCATAAAGGGAAGTTTATCGATTGGGTGAGGGAAAAGGCGCCTTTGGCTTACATCGCATTTATAGGTGACGATACAACTGACGAGGACGCTTTTGCCTGCCTTGATGAAGGACTGGGCGTGCTGGTCAGTAAAGAACCCCGTCCGTCTAAAGCTGCCTTAAGGCTTGACTCACCGGGGGAAGTACAGGAATTTTTGCGTCTTTTGATAACAAAAAAGCACGATCATTGACAGCAGCTACTAATCCAACTTATAATATATCTTGCGGAAAAAAATTGAACATGTCGGAGTGGCGGAATAGGCAGACGCGTACGTTTGAGGGGCGTATGGGAGACCGTGCGGGTTCAAGTCCCGCCTCCGACACCATAAATCCTTTAAAATCAAGGGCTGTAGAAAAATCTACAGTCCTTTTTCTATTGGGTGACGTGTTCACCTGACACGCACCCAAATATAGGATAAATAGGAAAAAAGCGCAGCGCATAGACAGGGGTAATCGATTTTGAATCAACACAAAGGGACGTCAGACTGTGTGATAATACAGCGTCTAAAGCAACAGTAAATGATATGAAGATAGTTTTACCTGACAGTATTTATACAGTATTCTATTTAGAACAAAAAAGTAGGCTGGTTTTCGGTTATATAACAGCCAGCCTGCTGATCATTTCCTTAACTCCGAGAATGTTAATTACCCTTCGCAGATTATAGGCAAGAAAAGCCAAGTGGGTTTCTGCTCTAGTGGACTCTATGCCTCGGGTTAGAAAATAGTTAAATCCCCACGATCGCTTAATCGTTCCGAAAGGATGTTCTACCATCATTTGCCGTTTTGCATACAAAGCCTTGTTTTCAGTTGTCTGGTTCTGTATTTCATCCAGTAAGTCCTGATCAATGTTGCGGTTTACTGTTCTGCCTTTCTGGTTTTTTGTGCAATTCTCTTTTAAACTGTATTGCTTACAGGCACGATAGTTTTTGTAAACCTGGTACTGAACATCTTTTACCTCTCTTATACTGGAAAAATAGAGTGTTTGTCCGGCGGGACAGATATAGCAGTTATTTTCTTTGTCATACTGGAACTTGTTAGAGTGAAATTCCGGATTTTTAATACACCCGGCATTTTTAGGCTTGGGTACAAATGTTTGTATTTTTTGTTCTTCACATTCTTTAAGGTCTTTGCTGGAGTAGTAGCCTTTGTCAGCTAAAGCCTTGATTTCTTCCACGGCAAGTGTTTCCTTAGCCTGTTTAGCCATGTTGCTTAATTGTCCTTGGTCCGCAGGATTGTTGGTAATGTCGCAATCAACGACCAGGTTGTGTTTATCATCGACAGAGGTTTGAACATTATATGCCACATCAAGACCATTATTATTAGTCGCCATCATACGAGCGTCAGGATCTGTGGTGGAAATTTCTTTCCCTCCATTGGCTTTAATCTTGTCTTGTAATATGAGATATTTGTTTTGCCGCTTCTTTAATTCTTCAATACGTTTATTGATTTCTGCCGCATCAGGAATGTGAATGTCAGTTTCTTCATGGTCGTTGTCATCCAATTCTTTTAGATAGGTGTTGATTTTATCTTCAATATATTTAAGGTGGCGCTGCACTTTTTTTTCGGAGAAGTTGTTTCGCCTTGAATTGCTGGCCCGGAATTTGGAGCCGTCTATCGCAACAACTTCCCTGCCAAACAGTTCCCACTCCCTGCAAAGTACCGAAAATTGTTTAAAGACGTTTTTTAAAGCTATTTTATTATCTTTGCGAAAGTCAGCAATTGTTTTAAAGTCTGGCTTTAAGCGCTGCAGAAGCCACAGCAATTCAAGGTTTCTGCCGGCTTCCGTTTCCAATCGTCTGGATGAGCGGATACGGTTCATGTATCCATAAAGGTAAAGTTTCAACAAGTCACGGGGATCATAGGGAGGTCTGCCGGTTACATTGGGGTTTGTTCGCAAGAAACCAAGTTCCTGCATATTCAATGACCCAACGAATTGATCTACAACTCTGACAGGATTATCTTCATTTACGTAATCGTCAATTGCTTCTGGGAAAAAAGTGATTTGCCTGCGGTCTTCGCCTTTTATGTAGGCCATTATTCCACCTCGCGATCACTTTAAGATTACGCTTTTTGCAGTTGAAATTCCTGCTAAATTATGAGGTTTTCACACAGTCTGACGGTCACCTGTGTCAGTGGTTATTAAGTTATGACCCACTTCCTTTCTCAAATCATGCTCATCGGGACGCACAACAGAACCATTCCCTTGTGTTACAGACAGGTTTGCACGGTGGTGTAGGAGCGTCGGCGGCTATATACCCTCGCCCCCTATCCTAATTTAATTTGGTTTTTTGATGTTATAATTATCGTGAAGGAGGGGGGACGTGGCGATATATGGTAAAAAGATCACCCCGGAAAACAAAAGAAGAGCAACGTAGTTTTAATATGAGCCGTATTCAGAGCAAAGATACAAAACCAGAAATTATTTTAAGAAAGACCCTTTGGCACGCTGGAATTAGATATCGGAAAAACTTTAATACCTTGCCCGGAAAGCCTGATATTGTAATTACTAAACATAAAATTGCAATATTTTGCGATGGGGAATTTTGGCATGGTAAGGATTGGGATATTAAAAAACCTAAGATTCAAGCAAACAGGGCCTATTGGATTGAAAAAATAGAAAGAAATATGGCACGAGATAAAGAAATAGATAAGCAAATGCAATGCGAAGGTTGGATTGTATTACGTTTCTGGAGCAAAGATATACAAAAGAATTTAGGTTTATGTGTTGATGAAATCAAATACGCAATTTTGAAAGCGAAAGTAAATTTATGTAATTCTGATTATAAGGATGGCTGCTAACATTTAGGCATGTCTTAAATTGACTCAATTGGCTTTAGGCTTTATAATCAAATTGCTTTTTTGTAATTTATGGAGGTGTGTAGTGGCCGAAATTGAGGTTTTTTCTTTTTTTGCTGGCCTCGGTTTTCTTGATTTAGGATTTCATAATGCTGGGTTTAATATATCCCTTGTTAATGAAGTCAACCCTGACTTTATCGGTGCTTATAAATATTCGCGTGATAACTTAAAAATACTTCCCCCTACATATGGCTATGCAAACTGCGATATACGAGATGTTCTTATAGAGAAGAAATGGGGGGCAATTTTCAACGAGGCCAAACAAAAATCCATCATTGGCTTTATAGGTGGCCCGCCTTGTCCTGATTTTTCTTTTGGTGGAAGAAATGAAGGAGGAACGGGCACTAATGGCATCCTTACTCAAATATATGTTGATCTCATAGTAGAGAAACAACCTCATTTCTTTGTTCTTGAAAATGTTAAAGGATTAGTAAAAACAAAGAAACATAATGAATTCTATCAAAATCTAAAGGCAAAAACGCTTGCCAACGGATATTATTTAATTGAATCTTTAGAAAACGCTTTAGAGTATGGGGTGCCGCAATATAGAGACAGACTATTTTTGTTAGGCTTTAATAAACGGTTGTTTGAAACTGCTCCTGATTTTTCTTTTCACAACATACCAAAGGGTCAGTTGTCTGACCTACTTAATCTACCATGGCCCGACCAGGAGATTTTTATAGTTGATAGTATTAGAGAATGTCCTGATAATATAAGGAATGACTTGACTGTACAATATTGGTTTGACAAGAATGATGTTGCAAATCATCAAAATGCCCAGGATTTTTTTAAACCTAAATCTACAACAGTAAAATTTCAAAATATAGAAGAAGGTAACACCCATGGGAAGTCATTTAAACGCCTTCATAGATGGAGGTTTTCTCCTACAGCAGCTTATGGAAATAATGAAGTACATCTTCATCCCTATAAACCTAGAAGAATTAGCGTGGCTGAAGCTTTAGCGATACAATCATTACCCTCAAATTTTATGATACCTGAAGATCTGTCATTAAGTACAAAGTTTAAAATGGTAGGTAATGGGGTTCCATATCTCATGTCATTTAAGTTAGCTAAAGGGCTAATGAGCTGGTTACAGATACATATACATTAAGAGGTGTTTGTATATGGTATTCGATATTGATATCATGAAAAAAGAGCTTTTTGAACTCGATGAACGCCAATTTTATATTAAATACATAGTTAAGACTATGAATTGGTATTTTTCTACATATATGAAATTTAATGATACAGCTATGCTTGATGCGCTTGATCATTTTAAGGAAATTGTATCAGATAACCTCTTAGTTAGTTTTCATAGTGCTCATATAGTAGGAAGTGCCAAAATTGGGTATAGTTTATCACCTAGAAAACCTTTCAAACCATTTCATGAGGAAAATGGAAGCTCAAGTTCATCTGATATTGATGTTGCTATAATTTCTACCCAATTGTTCAATAAATTCTGGCAAAGATTGCGACAAACATATAAAACCCAATATATTGCGAACTATGAAAGAATTACTTCAACTATTTTTCAAGGATACATTAATGAAACAGATATTACTTCAATATCTGTAATTAGAAGTGAGTGGGCAGAGCTTTTCTCACCAATAACTAAGGGTCTACAAGATGAGTTAAATATCATCCACCCAATCACCTATCGGATTTATCGTTCTTGGGAGGATTTGGAACAATATCAAATAAGCGGTTTGATTAAGTTAAAACAAAAATTGGGGGCGTAAATTATATGTTTACATTTAAAAGCAATAATCGTGATGTTAAAAGCATTCATACAATGTTCAAGGAAGGCACACTAATTATTGATAGTACATATCAAAGGCGTTCAGTTTGGAGTGAGCGTGACAAAATTAGGCTAGTCGAAACAGTTTTACTTAATTTAGTTATACCAGAACTTTTTTTCTGGAAAGCATTCACTGATCCTGATAGTGGCAAATCAATAACTCATATAGTTGATGGGCAACAACGAGTTAATGCTGTAATTGATTATATTGATGGTAATTTTAGGCTTAAAGAAGCACATTTGCTCGAAAAAGAAGCTAAGGAGAAGTGGGCGAATAAAGTCTTTTCACAGTTATCTCCGGATGAAAAAACATCTATATGGAATTACCAATTTATGATTATAGAAATTGACCCAAAAGCAACTCGTGATGATATTGTAAAAATGTTTAGACGGCTGAATCTAACAGATTATAATTTAAATGATCAAGAGCGACGCAATAGTATGCATGGAGAATTTGCTGTTCTTGCTAGAGAAATATCAAATAATAGTTTATGGGAAACTCATCGGCTTTTTAATGCTACAGATATAAAAAGGATGAAGGATGTTGAATTCTGTGCAACAATTATACTCTTGTGCCGTAATGGTATAATTGACCAAACGGATCAAAAAGCGTTAAATCAAGCCTATGAAGATTTACAGGAAGGTTATGCTTCTGCTGAACAAGATAAAGAAACTATAAACTCCGCAATTGATATTGTTGAGAGTTTTATAAACGATGAAACAAGAAAGTTTTTACAGCGAAAGGCCCAACTATATACGTTGTTTTCAATTGCATTTTATTCATTAAGAGAAAGAATTCCAACTGAAGCTGTACATAAATTGCAGTTTCTGGCATTTGTATCGCTATATGAAAAGTTTTCTAATGAATTTGAGCTACCTGATGGGTCAACTGATGATGAAAAATACTTATTTGATTTGATTAAAAAGTATAAACTTGCCTCCTCTGAAGGATTGAACAAACACACAAACCGTATGATTAGATTTACAGTTCTTAAATCGTTTTTGTATGAGCTGACCCCAAGTCAGATTGAAGCGCAAGATACGTTTAGGGAAAAATTGATAGCAGCTAACATTAAGCCGGAAGACCCGGAGGATGATGAATAGCAGGTAACGAACACCTTTCATATCAATGCGTTGGAGCCCCATTTTTTAACGCAATCTATATCCCACTATCGTACAAGTAATCATCTGATTTATCGTATAACGGCTTCCTTCAATGCACCTCAAGCAAGATGCGATAGGTTTTGCCCACGTTACCGGTACCAGATGGAAAAAGATTTGCATAGTCTTTTTCAATTTGTTCCCAGGGTATGGGCTTAGACAGTTTCACCCAGCGGTTATTGGCGGATAGTATTACAGATGTAATGTTTTACCGCTTACATCTTGACGGAACAATCGTACAACTCAAGAAGCAGCAAAAGAAAAAGGCCGCCTAAACAACACATTGTAAAAAATATTTCCGGCATATGAGGATTATTATGATAATTTAATAGATAAGAAGTAAGTATTCACTAAACCAGCATTTTATAGTATGGTGATGATCCCGTCTTTATGTTTCAGTTCCCGATACTCTTCGTTAAATCCCCTCCGTGCACCGCTGCCAAAAGTAACATTGTAGGTATACAA
>JBAZGB010000053.1:0-16827 GCA_041653135.1 Eubacteriales bacterium
AGGGTTGTTTATCAGGAGAACGATCTTTGTTCCCTTTACTACGGGATTATCGGTCCCGGTCCCGGATCCTGTTCCGCTTCCGGATCCTCCAGATGAACTCCCACTATTTGGCGTCGGTGTTGCGCAGGCTTCGTTGGAAGCTTTACCCATCGATTCGTTCGCATAAACCGGCTTCATAATATAGCAATACTTAATCCCGTTGCTGACATTGGGGTCGGCGTAGGAGGTTTCTTTTATTGCAAAGTCCGTTATCGGGGTTGAGGTTTCCCCGCCGCTGGATGTACCCCTGAAAAGATGATAACCTATCACGCTGGTGTTTGTGTCTTTATTCCAACTTAGATAGACCTTACCGTCACCCGGGGCTGCCTTCAGGTTTGCGCCGTCGGTTTGGGTTGTCGTCTCGCCAATTACTACCTCGTTGCTGGTAGCAAGCAGTGTGTAGCCATCATTTACGAACATGCGGAAATTATAAGTGCCGGGGGTTGCCGGCGCCGTGAAAGAAAGAGAGCCGTTCTTGTTGCCTTTTAAATACTGATAACTGATATATGATCCGTCTGCGGCGCCAACTTTGTATATACCAATCCAATCCTTCGCGTTGCCAGGGGCCCCGGAGTATGCAACTGTGATATTGCCACCACTTAGGGTTGCCGTCACGTTGCATACCGGCTTGCCAATTACTACCTCGTTGCTTGTGGCAATCTTTGTATAACCATCATTTACAAACATGCGGAAATTATAAGTGCCGGCTTCTGGCACATTGGAAGTTGCCGGCGCCGTGAAAGAAAGAGAGCCGTTCTTGTTGCCTTTTAAATACTTATGAGTGATATATGACCCGTCTGCGGCGCCAACTTTGTATATACCAATCCAATCCTTCGCGTTGCCAGGGGCCCCGGAATAAGTAACTGTGATACTGCTTCCGGAAGCATCAAGCGCTGCCGTCAGGCTTGCGTTATATGCCGTTATTACATTGTTGCTGGTGGCAAGTAATTTGTAGCCATCATTTTCAAACATGCGGAAATTATAAGTGCCGACATCTGGCGCCGTGAAATTAAGAGAACCGTTAATACTACCGTTTAAATGCTTATAACTCATGTATGATCCGTCAGCAGCGCCAACTTTGTAAAAACCAATCCAATCCTTCGCATTGCCGGGAGCCCCGGAGTAAGTAACTGTGATGTTCATAGTACCAGGATCAACAGTGGCGTTAATTGAAGCAGCGTTAGCCACACCACAGAAACATAAAAACAAAAGCAATGCCGCGATAACTAATGATACTTTTTTCATGGATACATACCTCCTCTTTTCATATTCACATATATACCAGGTGAGTTTTTCGTTTGGATTAATCACCTCCGTCAAATATCGCTCATTTCTGAATCTCGATAAATAAATAAATATGCTAATTTATTACAGGGCTGTCTTATAAATACACTAATTTTTTTCACTCATATTCCATTTTCTTCTTAAACTAAAATTATAGAATATCAATATTTTTGTCAACAGAATATTTGGTAATTAATCATTTATTGTATACTCTACCGCTGATCATGCGCTCAATAACTTTCAGGCAGTATATACGACTTTACGCAACGACACAGAAAAATATTTTCTGAATTTTTTCTGTTGACATAGTCCGGAGTTAAATATATAATTCATCAAATAGTATTGGCTGAAGCCAATAACGTAAGGATTTCTTTCCGAATTTAGGTCCCAACATATTTAAATAATATTTAATGAAATACCACGGAGGTTTTCATTCGTCCAGAAGGATGGAAAACCGTGGTATTTTTTATTTGTATCGGTTTGCCTCCCGTTTTGGAAAGCAAAAAAGCACAATTTTTTTTAAACATCTTTTTTGCATTGGAAAGAAAGCGCAAAGAAAGCGCTTTGCCCTGTGAATCATGATTTTTTATATATGGAGGTGAACAGGCTGGAAAACAAAGAACAGATATAAGATTAACCACTTTTTTTGAATTGGAGGAGGAGGAGGAGGAAAAGGAATTATGAAAGATGGCGCCAGTGGCCCAGATAATAATTCTGTAACACGCCGTTCCTTTTTAAAGATGGCATCGAGCATGGGGCTGTTGGCCGGTTTAACCGGCGCCCTGGCTGGCTGCGACGACAAGAACCCAAAACACCCCGGCGGTAACGGCTGGTTGCCGAACCAGTACAATGCCGCAGGCAACTTTCCGGCCCAGGTACGCGGCCGGGTTCCCATTGACCTGGACAATCCGTCCATTATGCGTGACAATCAGAAATGCGTTTTATGCGGACAATGCCTGGAGACCTGCGAAAATATCGAGAGTGTTTATGGTTATTACAGCTTGCCGATAGTTGACGAGACGATCTGCATACACTGCGGACAGTGTTCCATGGCCTGTCCTACCGAAGCAATCAGCGAACGCGACGATACCGATAAGGTATTTAAAGCTCTTGACGATCAAAATAAGTTCGTTCTTGTTCAAACAGCGCCTGCGACAAGGGTTGCCCTGGGAGAAGAGTTCGGCCTTCCCCCCGGCGCCTGGGTGCAGGGACAACAGGTAGCAGCCTTAAGAAGGCTTGGCTTTGACGCTGTCCTGGATACTAACTTCACCGCCGACCTGACAATTATGGAAGAAGGGACAGAACTGATCAAGCGGATTAAAGGAGAGGTTAAAATGCCCTTGCCGCAATTTACTTCCTGCTCACCGGGCTGGATTAAGTTTTGTGAGTACTTCTATCCCGATCTGCTTCCCAACATGTCATCCTGCAAATCGCCCCAGCAGATGTTCGGTGCGCTGGCCAAGACCTATTATGCCAAGGCAAGGGGAATCGACCCCGCCAGCATTGTTTCCGTATCCATTATGCCCTGTACAGCCAAGAAATTTGAATGCAACAGGCCTGAAATGAATGACAGCGGTTATAAGGACGTAGACTATGTTCTTACAACCAGGGAACTGGCCCGAATGATCAAAAAGAATAAGATTGATTTCACATCCCTTCCCGAGGAAAAATATGATCCTATTATGGGCGAGGAAACAGGTGGGGCAGTTATTTTCGGCGCAACCGGAGGAGTCATGGAAGCTGCCGCAAGAGCAGCCTACTTTTTGATTACCGGTCAGGAACCGCCTGCCCTGTTCCTGAACTTGACTCCGGTGCGCGGCTTGGACGGTGTTAAGGAGGCGGCGGTGGATATACCGGGAGTGGGGACGCTCCGTGTCGCCGTGTGTCACGGTATGGCCAACGGACGTAAAGTTTTGGATGCTGTGCGGACCGGAAAAGCTCCCTGGCATTTTGTCGAATTCATGACCTGCCCGGGCGGCTGCATCGCCGGCGGCGGGCAGCCCCGCACTGCTGTCCCTCCCACAGACGCAATACGCGAACAGCGCCTGGCCTCGCTATACAAAGCCGATGCTTCACTGCCCAAGCGCAAAAGCTACGAAAACGCAGAAGTGGCGGCGCTATACCAAAATTTCCTGGAACACCCGATGAGTGAACTGGCGGAAGAACTGCTGCACACAGAGTACCATTCCCGCGCCAACAAGCTGCATCCGTTGCTTTTCAAGGCGGTATAGCCGGAAATATAACAAGCACGCCGTAATTATTATTAAATTTTTTATATGAAAGGATGGCATCAAGTGACAAGTAAAATGGGTGCGCTCGTTGATGTTACCAGATGTATCGGCTGTGAAAGCTGCAAGGTGGCCTGTTCTTTATACAACGGCCTGAAACCTGAACAGATGCAGGAAAGCAAAACGACGCCGGCGAGCGAGAACGTTGAATTGGCGGTGAGCCGGTGGACGGTAGTGCAAAGCCACAAGTTCGAAAAAAACGGGGAACAAATAAGGCGTTTTGTTAAAAGGCAGTGTTTCCACTGCCAGGAACCGGCGTGCGCTTCCGCCTGCTTCGCCAAGGCCATGCAGAAAACTCCCGCCGGGCCTGTAGTTTATAATGAAAACCTGTGTGTTGGCTGCCGTTACTGTATGATCGCCTGTCCCTTCGAAGTATTGAAGTTTGAATGGGACAAGCCTTTCCCAAGGGTGCTAAAATGCCAGATGTGCCCGGATCGGATAGAGGAAGGACAGATGCCGGCTTGCGCCAGTGTCTGCCCGACCGGAGCTATTACATTTGGCGAAAGAGAAAAGTTAGTTGAAGAAGCGAAAAAACGCCTGGCTGAAAAGCCTAATTTCTATGTCAACCACATCTATGGTCTGAAAGAAGTGGGTGGAACATCGTGGCTCTATATCTCCGATGTTCCATTCGGGGAACTCGGCTTCCGCACCGACGCTCCCGAAAAAGCATTGCCGGAATATACATGGGAGGTACTCAAGTGGACTCCGGCCATTTTTGTCGGCTGGGGCGCCATACTTACCGGCTTATACCTGTACAATAAGCGGCGGGCTGCAGCGCATGATGAAGAGGAGATGTACGCGCCTGTAGATCCGGACTAAAACAAATCCCGATTTATTGAGATGGAGGTAAGGGTTCATGCAAAAGAAACGCTGGACTTTTCGCATTACCGGATTAAGAATTTTAATGATTGCTCTTGTGATAATCGCAGCCTTAATATGCTTGATCCGTTTTATTTACGGTCTCGGCTCGGTGACCAACCTGAGCGACCAGTGGCCGTGGGGCCTCTGGATCGGATTCGACCTGCTCTGCGGCATTGCCCTGGCAGGCGGCGGATTCAGCACTGCGCTGATCGTGCACGTACTGCACAAAGACAAGTATTTGCCAATCGCCCGGGCGGCATTACTTACGTCACTGATTGGTTATCTAATCGCTCTGGTCAGTCTCTTTCTTGACATAGGAAGATGGTATAATTTCTGGCGTCCGTTCGTCTTTTGGGGTTTTCATTCGGTACTCTTTGAAGTATTTTGGTGCATCTCTCTATATACCGTTATTCAAATCCTGGAGTTTGGTGATATCTTCTTTGAACGGGTTAAAGTTTATTTTCCCCCATATAAAAAGATCCTTCATAAGATCATGCCTTTCTTGTTGATTTTAGGTATTGTGCTGCCGACCCTGCACCAGTCCTCACTCGGCTCACTTTATGTCATTGCCGCAAACAAGCTGAACCCGCTCTGGTGGTCTATGATCATCCCGTTCTTTTTTGTGTGGTCCGCATTCTTCCTTGGCCCCGCCATGGCCACCATTGAAGGAACACTGGCAGCAAAAACCTATCACAGGAAACCTGAACTGCACGTGTACTCAGACCTTACAAAAGTCACTCTGTGGATGCTGATCATTTATCTGATTGTCAAAGTAATTGACTTAAGTTATCGCGGCGTATTCTCCAGCGCATTTAACGGGTCTTTTGAAAGCAATATGTTCTTATTTGAAATGATAGGGTTTGTCATCCTACCCATTATCATGTACGCTGCTCCAGGCATCCGGACCAAGCAATGGGGAGTCGTTACAGCTTCCGTCCTGGTGGTTGCCGGAGTGATTTTTAATCGCCTGAATGTTGTCTTTACCGGCATGGCCAAAAGCCTCGGCGGCCAGTATTTCCCCTCATTATGGGAATTATTAGTAACTATCGGCATGTGGAGCGCATTGATTTTGCTATATTGCTTTATTGTAGAAAACTTCCCCATTTTAAACAAAGAAGAGCATGTGTCAGATAGAAGAGTATCTTCAGGAGCAAGCATCCGCGCCTGACAGAAGCAAACAGTGTTGGATTCCGGCATTTAAGCAGGTTTTAAAATTGCATATGTTGATTGCCTAAACGGCAATTATAAAGTTTAGCCTCACTATCTTTTCCCCCTGAATAAGGGGGAATTTTTTATCAGTTAGACGCTCATGCTTGACTTTGACTGACTGTTCCGGTCAAAATGGCCGGAACAGACTAAAAAAGTACCCTGCTAAAACTGCCTTGTTTAAAATATTGAAAATATTACAGGGCATACTACTACAGTATTTTTTTTGGGGGGTACAGTAGTTTGCCGGTTTCCGAGTTGCGCCTGTTAAATGAACTGGCAGGCTTATATGAAATAGAGACTATGTTCAGGAAGGCTCCAGGCCAACAAAAACAGGTATCCGTCGATACCCTCACAGCAGCATTAAAAATTCTCGGGGCTCCACTGGAAAGCATGCAAGATATCCGCTCCGCAATCCGGCAGCGCAAATTGGAACTGCTGCAGCGCTGCCTGGAACCTGTGGTGGTATGCAGAAAGACAAATCCTGCTGTTTTAACACTGCGCCTTCCTGAGGCCAAAAGCGGGCTTAAAGCAGAAGCCCGCCTCGAAAAAGAAGACGGCGAATTGCTGAACTGGCCGCTGGATCTCTCCGTTTTACCTGTTTTAAAAACAGAAATTTTCGAGGGCGCTGTATACACTGTAAAAAAATATGCCCTGCCGGACTGCCTGCCCTGGGGTTATCACAGTTTTAGCCTTAATTTGCAGGGGCTTTCTTATACAACCTTAATAATTTGCGCTCCTTACCAGGCATTCTCCCCTGACTTAAAGAAAAACGAAAGACTTTGGGGAGTATTCATACCTCTTTACGCCCTTAATTCCGGCCGCAGCTGGGGCGCCGGCGATCTCACCGATCTGGAGCTTCTTATAAAGTGGGTGCACGAATTAGGAGGCCATCTGACCGGGACCCTTCCTCTTTTGACTACTTTTCTTGACGAACCTTTCAGCCCAAGCCCTTACACGCCGGTAAGCCGCCTTTTCTGGAGTGAATTTTACCTGGACATTACACGCCTTGAGGAACTGAAGACAAATAATCAGGCCCTGGAATTGCTAAATTCCAACCTTTTCAAAGAAGAGATAGATGACCTGCGCTCCAGGCCCCTGGTAGATTACTTGCGCGTCATGGCTGCCAAGCGAAAGGTTTTGGAATGTCTGGCAGCCGGTTTTTTTCAAAAAAAAGACCGGCGCAGGGAAGAATTCCAGGAGTGGCTGCAGGAAAATCAAACAGTAAGCGACTATGCGCGTTTCCGGGCCTGTACGGAAAAGCAGTGCTGCGGGTGGCCGTCATGGCCTCTTTATCTGCGTGAGGGCGCTATTCGGGAAGGGGATTACGAAACCAGCACGGAACAATACCACTTATATGTACAGCGGGCAATAGATGAGCAATTCAGGGAACTATCCGACCGGGCAAGGAATCTCGGACAAAAACTGTACCTTGATTTTCCTCTCGGGGTTCATTGCGCCGGTTATGATGTCTGGCGAGAAAGGAACGTGTTTGCCCAGGATGTCAACGCTGGAGCTCCTCCGGACATGTTTTACAGCCAGGGACAAGATTGGGGATTTCCGCCCCTTCACCCGGAAAGAATCCGTCAGCAGGGATATAAGTATTACCTGAACGCCCTGCGTCATCACCTGAAGTATGCAGGCATTTTAAGGCTCGACCATGTGGCGGGACTGCAAAGGCTTTTTTGGATACCCAAAGGAATGACGGCAGCCGACGGCGTGTATGTAAAATATAAGGCCGACGAATTTTACGCCGTTTTGACCCTGGAATCCCAAAGATACCAATCTGTAATCATTGGCGAAGATCTCGGTAACGTCCCCGGTTCTATCAGAAAGCAGATGTCAAAACATAAAATCTACAGGATGCATATTGCTTCTTTGGAATACCGGTCTGACCCGCAGCAGGCGTTAGGGCTCATCCCCGAAAAGGCGCTGGCCTCCCTTAATACCCACGATCTCCCCCCCTTTACAGCCTTCTGGCAGGAAAAAGAAAAAAATGTGGCGGACCGGATCTGCCTGCCGCTGTATCTTTACCAGCAGGGTTGGCTGCCGTCCCCTATCTTAAACAACTACGAAGTTTTAAAAGGCTGCCTGAAACACCTGGCGGCCAGCAGGGCGGATATCTTTTTAGTCAACCTGGAAGACCTCTGGCAGGAAACAAATTCGCAAAATATGCCGGGCAATGCCAATCACCCCAACTGGTCACGAAAGGCCCGCTTTCCAATTGAGGTGTTTACCAATAATACGAGCTTGATTACCTTGCTAAAAGAATTTAAACAGCTTAGAGAATCACCGCCCAGGAGGCCAAAAAAATGAACTGTAAACTTGCTTTGGGCGCTTATCCCGTTGAAAACCAGAGTTTTTTTTGCGTCTGGGCGCCAAAAGCAGACTCAGTTGCGGTACACCTTGTTTCACCAAAGGACAAACTTTTTCCCTTAACAAAAGGAAAACGCGGCTATCATTTTGGGAAAATAGCAGGGGTGGAACATGGTTCAAAATACTATTTTCTTTTAAACAAGAAAGCGGAGCGTCCTGATCCTGCTTCCCGCTATCAACCTGAAGGAGTGCACGGCCCCTCGGAAGTTGTCAATACTTTTTTATACCGGTGGTCTGATCAGAACTGGCCGGGCCCCAAAAAACGGGATCTTATCCTGTATGAGCTGCATGCGGGAACCTACACCGCAAACGGCGCCTTGGAAGATCTGATTCCCTGTCTCGACAGGCTGATCGACCTGGGTATAACGGCGATTGAACTTATGCCGGTCGGTCAGTTCCCCGGAAGCCGGAACTGGGGCTACGATGTGATCTATCCCTATGCGGTCCAAAACACTTACGGAGGACCAGAAAGTTTGCAAAAGCTGGTAGACGCCTGCCATGGAAAAGGTCTGGCGGTCGTTCTCGACGCTGTTTACAATCACTTTGGCCCTGGAGGAAATTACCTTGCAGATTTTGGATATTATTTTACGGAAAGATACCATACTCCCTGGGGACCTGCGATAAACTTTGACGGGCCGGGCAGCGATGAGGTAAAACGGTTTTATATTGAGAACGCCTTAATGTGGATTAACGAATTTCATATCGATGGCCTCCGGCTGGATGCCATCCATGCGATTGAAGACAGATCGGCTGTACCTTTCCTTGAAGAACTCGCTGATGTTATCCACCGGCAGGCTGACCGCCTGGGCCGGCGCATCTATGTTTTTGCTGAAAGCGATCTCAACGATGATCGCGTAATCAGGCCGCGGACCTTAAGCGGCTTTGGCCTGGACGCCCAGTGGAGCGACGATTTCCACCATTCACTGCAAACCCTGGTGACAGGGGAGCAGAAAGGTTATTACAGTGATTTTGGATCGATGGAACATATTGCCCGTTCCTTTAGAACTGGATATACATATACAGGTCAGCATTCGTCATTCAGGGAGCGAAGGCACGGGCGAATTCCCGTATTGCCTGACGCAAGCAAATTTATTGTCTTCGCGCAGAACCACGACCAGGTTGGAAATCAGGGCCAAAGCAAAAGAACCGGCGCAACAGTCCCCTTTGAGGCCTTGAAATTAATCGCCGGAGTTGTAATCCTGGCGCCGTTCCTGCCCCTTTTATTCATGGGTGAGGAATATGGTGAAACTGCCCCTTTCCATTTCTTTACAGATTACAGCGATCCGGTTCTTGCGGATGCGGTATTCAAGGGAAGGAAAAAAGAAATATCCCTATTCTGTGGAGAAAACTGGGTTCCGGATCCGCAGGATACGGAAACATTTTTTATGTCACGCCTGGATCATCATCTGGTCCAACGTGAAAAACATAGTCTTCTTTTCGAATTTTACAGAAACCTGATCCTTTTACGCAAGGAACTGCCGGCAATAAATGAATCTAATCTTCAAGATCAGGAAATTATAACTTTTGAAAAAGAGCGCATGCTTTACATGAGGCGCTGGTACGGTTCTTCTGAGATTAGTACAGTATTCACTTTTTCAGAAGAAAGTGTGTCTGCCCGCTTACCCTTACCTTCGGCAAAGTGGCTCTGCAGGCTTGATTCGGCAGATAAGCGCTGGCTGGGAGACGGCAATACCGTCCCTGCAATTTTAAATTCAAACGGAGAAGTAAGCCTTCACCTGCCTCCCTGGGCTTGTATTTTATACGAAAAGGTAAATGAGGACGGAATCTAACAAAATGGATAAGTATATTTGTATTCACGGCCATTTTTATCAGCCTCCCAGGGAAAACCCCTGGCTGGAAAACATCGAGCTTCAGGACAGCTCTTATCCCTATCATGACTGGAATGAGCGCATAGCGGCCGAATGCTACGAAACAAACGTTGCTTCAAGAATATTAGATGAAGACGGCTGGATAAAAAGAATCGTTAATAATTATGCAAAAATAAGTTTTAATTTTGGACCCACTCTACTGTCCTGGATGGAATCCAATGATCCGGATATCTATAAGGCGATCATTGAGGCCGACCGCGTAAGCATACACAACCATTCGGGACACGGCTCGGCCTTTGCGCAGGCATATAACCACATGATTATGCCTTTGGCTAACTCAAACGATAAAAATACACAGGTTATCTGGGGAATCAAAGATTTTGAAAAGCGTTTCGGCAGACGTCCGGAAGGAATGTGGCTCCCCGAAACCGCTGTAGATCTGAACACTTTAGAGATCCTGGCCGAACAGGGGATTAGTTTTACAGTCCTTGCGCCCTATCAGGCGAGGCGTATCCGTAAGATCGGCGACGGAGACTACTGGGAGGAAACAGGCGCCAAAGGGATTGACTCCACCATGCCCTATCTGATCAACCTTCCCGGTACGGGGCGCTCGATCTCGGTCTTTTTCTACAACGGAGACATATCCCAGGCGGTAGCCTTTGAAAAACTGCTTTTTAACGGAGAAAGATTTGCCAGAAGGTTATTATCGGCCTTCCGGGAGGAAAAGGATTCCCCTCAGATTATCAACATTGCCACAGACGGGGAAACCTACGGACACCATCACCGCTACGGAGAAATGGCCCTTGCTTATGCACTCTATTACATTGAATCCAACAAATTGGCGAAAATTACAAATTACGGCGAATATCTTGAGAAATACCCTCCGTATTTCGAGGTGGAAATCAATGATAATTCTTCCTGGAGCTGCGCACACGGGGTGGAGCGCTGGCGCAATAACTGCGGCTGTAATTCCGGCATGCACCCGGGGTGGAGTCAGTCCTGGAGAACCCCTTTAAGAGATGCTTTGAACTGGCTTCAAAATAATCTTTCGGACCATTTCGAAAATAAGGCTCGCCTGTACCTCAAAGATCCCTGCGCAGCGCGCAACGAATACATCTCAATAATTCAGGACCGTTCACCGGAGAGTTTGAACGGTTTCCTGGAAATTCAGGCGGTAAGGAAGTTAGACAACGAAGAACAGGTAACGGCAGTCAAGCTTCTTGAAATGCAGCGCCATGCAATGCTGATGTTTACGAGCTGCGGGTGGTTTTTTGATGAAGTTTCAGGTATAGAAACAGTCCAGGTGCTTCAATACGCCGGCCGGGTAATTCAGCTGGCGCGCGAACTTTTTAATACTGACCTGGAACCTGAGTTTCTTAAAATGCTTGCCCAGGCAAAAAGCAACATTAAAGAATACCAGGATGGAGCCCGGATTTATGAAAAGTTTGTCAAGCTCTCCATGGTTGATCTCTTAAAAGTGGGGGCTCATTATGCGATCTGCTCGTTGTTTGAAACTTACGATGAATATTCACGGATTTATTGCTATGAGGTTCAGCGGGAAGACAACCATTGCCGTCTGGCCGGATCGTCAAGGCTGATTATCGGGCGCGCCAGGGTAACCTCGGAAATAACAAGAGAATCTATACTTCTTAACTACGGGGCAGTAAACTTCGGCAATCAAAATGTAAACGCGGGAGTCGGGGTAACAGACAGCAAAGAGGCTTACCAGGAAATGATCCGGGAAGTAACAGGAGCATTCGACCGTGTAGATTCACCTGAAGTAATCAGGCTTTTTAACCAGTACTTTAAAGGGGCAACATACTCCCTCAAGCAGCTTTTCCGTGACAAACAAAGAAAGATCCTGGATCAGATACTGAATACAACACTTGCTGAGATCGCCGCCGATTACAGGCACATTTACGAACGGCACGCCCCTTTAATGCTGTTTCTAAAAGATTTGAACATACCACAGCCTAAAGCTTTATATACGGCCACAGAGTTCGTTTTAAACACCAGCTTAAGATATGCTCTTGCGGAAGATGAGCCTGACCTGGAACGAATTAAAGCAATTTTAAATGAAGCCAGGATATTCAAAGTTCCTCTGGATGGGGCAAGCCTTGGATATATCATTAAAAAATCGCTGGAGAAGATGAGCGAAAGGTTGTATAAAGATCCTGAGGACATCTCTTTGATCAAGCGTCTGGATTTATTTGTCGGCCTGATCCTGACCCTCCCTTTTGAGGTTGACCTGTGGAAAATACAAAACATCTATTATGAAATGCTGCAGAGAAACTACCCGGAATTACAAGCCAAGGGATCACGGGGAGACGAAAGTCTTCGAACCTGGATCGCCCACTTTGAAGCCCTTGGTGACAAGCTTAAGGTAAAAAGGAACAAGTAATGAACCAGCCGCGCATTCCCTCCGCAACTTACAGGCTTCAATTCAATAACGGGTTTGGCTTCAAGGAGGCAAAAGCTCTCATCCCCTACCTGCGCGCTCTCGGGATTACTGATCTTTACGCTTCCCCTGTGTTTAAAGCACGGCCGGGGAGCCAACACGGCTATGATGTAACGGATCCCAGAATATTGAATCCGGAACTGGGCGATTCTGAAGAGTTCTCTTCCCTCACGGATACCTTAAGTGAAAATAAAATGGGACTCGTAGTTGATATTGTACCCAACCATATGGCAGCGAGCAGTGAAAACCCTTTCTGGTACGACGTGCTTCAAAATGGGCCGGGTTCGCCGTTTGCTTCTTTTTTTGACATAGACTGGCAGTCAGGAAAAACGGGTTTGAACGGAAAGGTCCTGGTTCCTGTCCTGGGCGAGCCTTTTGGCGAAGCGCTGGAAAACCGGAAGATTTTATTAACGATCGAAGAAAAAGGCCTGCAGATAAACTATAACGGATTCAAGTTCCCGCTTAAACCGGATTCTTACAAATCGCTTCGTGCAAAATGGAATAAAGAACTGAACAAAAGATATAAAAGCAATAGCCCGCCATTAACAGAATTTAGAAACCTGTTCGATATACTAATACAGCATAAGAGCAAGTCAAACATTAACAAAGAAATTCAGGGCCTCTGGGATCTCTATAAAAAAAACAGTTTGCTGAGATCTTTTATTAATCGCCAATTGACCATGATCAACGGCAAAAAAGGGAAACCGGACAGTTTTTCTGAACTGGAACAGATCCTGTCCCAACAGGCTTACCGTCTGGCTTGCTGGCGTGCAGCCGGTGAAAAAGTAAATTACCGGAGATTTTTTGACGTCAGCGAACTTGTCTGCCTGCATACGGAAAAAAAATCTGTTTTTGACCATACGCATCACTTTATCCTGGAACTGATCAGCCTCGGAAAAGTAAACGGCCTGAGGATAGATCATATTGACGGCCTCCGGAATCCGCAGGCTTACCTGTCCAGGCTTCAAAAAGCAATCAGCAAAAAATATTCCGGGATTTTTATAGTGGTTGAAAAAATTTTAGCTGACGGCGAAAAACCGCCTGTTGACTGGCCCGTCTCCGGCACAACAGGTTACGATTTTCTGAACAACTTAAACGAACTTTTCGCGGACAGCGAGGGAATTGCAGTCTTAGATGAGATCTACGCCAGATTGAGCGGGTACAGGTCTGATTTTACCAGCCTGCTCCGTTCACGGAAGCGTTTTGTAATCAAGGAAATGTTCGCCGGTGAAATGGATAATCTCGTACGGCAGCTTGCGCACCTTGCCGGGGAAAATCGCTACGGACGCGACATTAAGCAGGAAGCATTAAACCAGGCGCTTATAGAAACAACCGCCTGTCTAAGAGTATACAGGACCTATATCAGAAATTTCAAGGTTGAAGGTTCTGACCGTTTTCATATCCTCGACGCTTTAGCCGCTGCCAGGCAGCGCCAACCCAATGCCGGACAGGGCTTTGACTTTTTACAAAACGTGCTGCTGCTTGATCTTAATAAAGGAAAGTCCTTTGACCGGGCTAAAGCCTGGCTTGAATTTGTAATGCGGTGGCAGCAGTTTACAGGACCTGTCATGGCTAAAGGCTGTGAAGACACTGCGCTATATGTATTCAACAGGCTGATCTCTTTTAACGAAGTAGGCAGCAACCCCGGTACAGCCGGAATATCTGTTGATGAATTTCACCGGCGCAACAGGACCAGACTTCAGCTCACTCCCCATACCATGAACGCAACCTCCACACACGACACCAAACGCAGTGAGGATGTCCGGGCCAGAATCAATGTCCTGACTGAAATTCCCCAATTGTGGTCAGGGCGCTTGGCAAAATGGCGGCGTTATAACCTTGCTGCAAAAAAGGTCATCAATGATCAAACGGCGCCCGATGGAAACATGGAATCCTTAATTTACCAGACACTGGTTGGAACATGGCCTCTGAATGAAAATGAAATTCCTTTTTTCAGGGAACGTTTAAGCGCCTATTTGATAAAAGCGGCCCGTGAAGCCAAAATTCATACCAGTTGGCTTCAGCCAGATCAAGACTACGAGGATGCGCTTGGGTATTTTGCCGGTTCAATCCTGGAGCCCTCCGAAAGCAACCTGTTCCTTAATGATTTTGTCCAGTTTCAGAAAACCATTTCGTACTATGGAGCTATTAACTCACTGGCCCAGGTGTTGCTTAAAATTACTTCACCCGGAATACCTGATTTCTACCGGGGGACCGAACTCTGGGATTTTAGCCTGGTAGATCCCGATAACCGCCGCCCTGTTGACTATTCCGAAAGGCCTAAGATTATTGAAAAGATAAACGCTGAAGAGGCGGTTGACCAGCAGAGCACGGTCAAGAATCTTTTTAAAAACTGGGAGGATGGCCGGATAAAACTTTTTCTGACTTATAAAGCTTTAAACTTCCGCAAAACACACAATGACCTCTTTGAAAGAGGCGATTATTTACCTCTTGAATGCACAGGGAAAGGGCTAAAACACGTTTGTTCATTTGCCCGTCACATGACCGGCAGGTGGATAATCAGCGCCGTCGTACGGCTTCCGGCGAGTTCAATTAAAGGAAACGGAGAAAACCAGTCAAGAAACCATGACGAGGATGCTGGATTCATGCGTTCAGAACCTCCGACAGGCAAAGCGGTATGGGGCAAAAGCGCTCTTATTTTACCGGACCGGGCTCCAGATTCCTGGGAAAATGTCCTCACAGGAGAGAAAATCGAAGTTGTCAAACAGGATCACTCCGATCAAAAAGGGCTTCCTATAGCCGGTGCTCTGAAAATTCTTCCTGTTGCCCTGTTGACGGGATTTACGATGGATTAAGCAAATAATCCATATTGGGAGGGTTAATAGTTATCGTCTGCCCGAAGCCCCAGAAATTTAAAGTAACAGAGGGTAAATCACTGTTTTTTAAGGCAGCGTTTAAAACAACCTGCCCTATAAGACGATCTTTTGGATCTACCCATATTTTGCAGTGATACCCCTGATACTTCTGACCTGAAAAAGAACCTACCAACTGCGGGTTGAATTCTACCACAGACATCTTTTTGCCCTTGATTTTTTCCGTCCCGGCATAATGGACATCAAGCAAATTTCCGTAACTTAAAAATTTCACCGGACCCAGTTCTTCGATAAACGTACTCGTCTGCCCAAATGAGTTGCTTTTTAAAGCTATCCATTTATCTGTCCAGATATCTTTCATATATGATTGTGAACCTATCTGGATAAATTCCACCGGTGTATTGAACATATTGCCTTTAATGTGAATCCGGTCGGGAGATATCCTCTCGCCTTCGATAACGCTTAAGAAACTCTGCCTGCTTGTTTTCACTTCCATACGGTAATGAAAAGTCTTACTGGAGACGGTATTTTGAATTGCTTCAGTCAACAGCCTGTTTGGGGATATCTTAGGACCCGTAAAAAAACCAAAAAAAACATAAAACAACAATGCCGCAGCAAGCAAAATGATCAGCAAAGGAAATATTTTCTTTTTAATGTTCAGATCATACCTTCTCATAAAAAAACACCCCTATCAATATACAGGGGTTATACGAAAAATATGACCTTATTGTGTGATAGCCTACTATGCAAAACAAAACAGTAAAGGTAAGTCCATGCTTAACGGCTCAAACAAGATAAGACCAATCATTAAAAGACAACCTTGCCATTAAAAAAATAGGGATACACAAGCATAAGAATACCTGACATGTTTCCCCATGTTTCCAGGGAAAAGCACAAAATCGTTGATACAATTCATAAAGTTATATACCGTTTTAAAGTTGTACCTATTTGTTTCAATATATTTTTATATATTCTTCCCAAGTGTCAGGATAAAGTTTTTTAATCTGTGCAAGTCTGTCATTGCTAATCTTGGTGTCCCAATAATTTACGCCTGCCGGGTAAATTCATCTACAATCTCCATCTTTATTCGATATTCTTTTGAATTTAGATCAAAAACCCAGTCTCTTAAAAAAATAACTGGGTAAAATTTTTTGTTAGGATCTTCGTTGTCGTAACTTTTTCTTCTATAAAGCCGCGCCTGGAGGCGGCGGAGAAGCAGCGCCTCTGATGCCCTGTTATCTTTTGTCTTGTTTTTTTGTGTTACCTTTAGTTATTATTGATTGAACAATCCCAGCCAGGACTGAATAGCAGATACCATTAAAGCCTAACGTCAAAATCCATTTATAAATAGGAGTATAGTAGGTATAGGGTCCAGTCTGGACATCAGGAATAAAATTTTTAATAATGTCTAAAGGTCCAATGAGTTGTGGTCGTAAAGACATAAACAAATATGGTTATATGATTAGCTCAGAAAATCTTCCCTTCCTCTCTAAAACGTAGTATAATATAAAAAATATGGTAAAATTGGGAGGAAAAATATGGCTAAACAAGAACCAATCAGCCTACTAGAATTTCAATCCCGATTTCGAAACGAGGAAGCGTGCCGGGAACACCTTTTTAACCTCAGATGGCCGGAGGGGTTTTGCTGTCCG
>JBAZGB010000054.1:0-16762 GCA_041653135.1 Eubacteriales bacterium
AATGCCAATCAACCTGGAAAGCTACAGCTTGATCTCAAGGCATTTTGATAAACCGTTGGCTATATCTCTGCAGGGGCCTTTTACTCTCGCGTCAGAGTTAATGGGGGTGATGGACCTGGTCAGAGCGATTATCAGGAACCCTCAGTACGTCACAGATTTACTAAATTACACCACTGAGGTTGTTTTAACTTACGCCCTGGCTGCTGTTCAGGCGGGTGTAAAATTTCTCTGCATTTCGGAACCAACCGCAGTGCTCTTGTCTCCCCCCAGGTTCAATCAACTGGTTTCAGATAATCTGAGGAAAATATTTGCCTCAATTGACGCCTGGAAGATCCTTCATGTTTGTGGGGACACAACCTTTTTGATGCCGCAGTTAATTAATTGCGGCGCTGAAGGTCTCAGTTTGGATCAAGTGGTTGACCTGCCTGGGGTAGCTCCCCGAATACCGGATGAGGTGGTGATTATCGGAAACATCGATCCTCTCAACGTTTTAGCTGAATTAACTCCTGCTGAGATTCGGGAGAAAACTTTGGAACTTCTGTTTAATATGAAAGATTATCCAAATTTTATAGTTTCTTTTGGCTGTGACTGCCTTCCGGATACTCCTGTTAAAAATCTGAAAGCAGCTATGGAAGGGGGGAGGACACTTATAAAATGATTAAACTTTAGGCAGGCAGTACAAAAAACAAAACTTAATTAAAAGTTTACAAAGAAAGCGAAACTGCAAATGAGAAAAAAGTTCAATCCCTTGTACCATAACAATATGGATATTTTGATTAACGAACCGGCCTATTATTCATATTGTAATTTGAAGTTATTGGGAAGTGTGGTGTGCTTTCGTGAATTATGTTGGTATTGACATCGGCTCAACAGCTGCTAAAACACTTATATTTGACGGAGAAAAGATAGTGAATTCTTTCGTCATACCGACAGGTTGGAGCAGTAAAGAAACTGCTGCACGCATAAAAGAACAGCTGGGATTTTTAGGGTTTGATGTACATTCAGCAGATATAAGGACAATAGCCACAGGCTATGGACGAATTTCCGTTGATTATGCTGACAAAGTCTTAACAGAAATCACCTGTCATGGCAAAGGCGGCTACTATTTGTTTTCTCAAGATGGAGTGATTATTGATGTGGGTGGTCAGGACACCAAAGTTATTACGATAGAACACGGATCAGTCTCCAGGTTCTTAATGAATGATAAGTGTTCAGCCGGCACTGGCAAGTTTATAGAGATTATGGCCAATCGTCTAGCTGTTGATATTGATGAGCTTTTCAAATTGGCTGAAAGCGGTAACCCTATTTCCATCAGTTCTATGTGTACGGTTTTTGCTGAATCAGAAATCATTAGTCATATAGGAAATGGACAATCGAAAGCAGATTTGGCCGCCGGTATTGTTCAATCTGTAGTATCACGGGTAGCTCTTCTTGTTGAAAGACATGATATAAATGGTATCTGTATTCTAACAGGGGGGCTGAGTTACAACCAATACTTCAAGGAACAACTCGGGGAAAAACTGAAACAAGAGGTTTATAGCCATGAACTAGGGAAATATGCCGGTGCATTAGGGGCAGCCCTTTTAGCTACGGATAAATTTTAAAAGATAAAGCGAGGTATTATGATGTTAAATCTACCTGAGAACTTTCAAAGTTATTCTGAAGCCCGCAAAGAAGGTTTCATACGTTTAGAAGGATTGAAGGAATCAGGTAAAAAGGTGGTAGGTGTGTTTTGCACATATACTCCTACCGAGCTGATTCTGGCAGCTGGCGCAGTCCCAGTTGCCCTATGCGGAAACACTGAGGAATCCATACCTTTTGCAGAAAAAACCTTGCCAAAAAACCTATGTCCTCTAATAAAATCCAGCTATGGTTTTGCTACCGCCGATATGTGTCCATTTTTCTATTTTTCGGATTTGGTAGTAGGCGAAACAACCTGCGATGGAAAGAAAAAAATGTATGAATGGATGAATGAAATCAAATACACACACGTTATGCAACTGCCGCCGGGACGCATCGGCAATACCGCTCTGGATACATGGCATAGCGAAATGCTGAGACTCAGAGATGTTCTGGCAAGGGAACTGCAGGTCGAGATCACTAATGACAATCTGCGCCAAGCCATTCATCTGAAAAACCGTGAAAGAAAGGCCGTTCTCGATTTTTATGAAATAGGTAAGCTCAAACCTTCTCCACTTTCTGGATATGAGATAAACACCCTGATAGAAAACAATAGTTTTCTGTTTGATACCGAGGAAAAGATAGCCATATTGGAAAAACGGACATCTGAGTTACGTGAGAACTACGAAAAAAACTTTAAGGGAAAGCCTTCACGACCGCGAGTTTTAATAACCGGTTGCCCTACCGGAGGTGTTCGGGAAAAAATTATCCGCCGAATCGAAGAACTGGGAGCTGACATTGTTGGCTTTGAAAACTGCTCCGGTCCAAGGGAACAAAAGGATTTGGTTGACGAAAACAAAGATCCTTTGCTAGCTCTGGCCGAAAAATATCTACGAGTAAATTGTTCGGTAATGAGTCCGAATCACAATCGCATTGATGCTATGGATGAAATGATCGAAGAATACCAAGTGGACGGAGTTATAGAGGTAATTCTTCAGGCCTGTCATACCTTTGCTATTGAATCCAGTCGGGTAAAGGAGTTCGTAACCAAGAAAAAGCACATCCCCTATCTTTGTTTGGAAACTGATTTTTCCAAGGCCGATACCGGTCAAATAGATACCAGGATCAGCGCCTTTTTAGAGATTACTTGCACAGCTAATTGTCAAATAGAAGGAGCGAAGCTCTTATCGTTTTAATGACCGGCCAAGAGTATTTCTTGGGCTGGTCATTAAACCTAAAAATAGGTACCTAGTTTACTGCAGAGGTGGTGATCGTTTTCGGGCGAAATCCCTTGTATGTCCAGTGGTTAAGCAGCAAAGCGGTATGTAAAGAATAATATTATTGCTTGCCCTGCCATTCAAATTGCTGGATGTACAAGCTTTTCGGATATGGTTGCCAGCGGATAAACAGCATATATAAAGGAGGCCGGAAAATTTGTCAAAAAGAAAAATAACAGTATTATTATTAATCATTACTTTGGCTGCCAGCATTTTTGTGATAGCTGGCTGTGGACAGGTTAAGTCAAAAGACTCAGCCAAACACGAGACGGTTACAGTTACTTTCTCATATCCTCCATATGGGTATGATTCCAAACTCGAAGACACCTTCTGGAAAAAGTACATAGCAGAATTTGAAAAAATGAATCCCGATATAAAGATTGATATGACCGTGGAGAGCTATGATAACGTCTATACGAAGTGGGAGTCCTATTTTGCTTCCGGTGACCAGCCGGATATCGGTTATGCTGACGGTGTTCGTGCAGTAGCCTACGGTCTACAGGGGAAGGCTATGCCGGTGAACGATGTCATCGAGGCTTTGGGCGGCCGAGATGTTTTTACCAAGACTGCTGATACTTTCCTGATCAACGGTAATTGGTATGCAGTTCCAAATTGTGAAGCAACTACGGTTTTGGCCTATAGAAAGGACCTGCTCAAGGCAGCCGGCTATACTGAACCCCCCAAAACCTGGGATGAACTTGTTTCCATGTCCAAAGCCCTCACCAAGAATGGAGTATACGGGCTGGGCATGTTTCACGGGGAGAATCTGTGGACCCAGCACATCCTATGCGGTTTCATGGAAGCGGCCGGCGGTAAGTTTCTTGATGAAAAGGGAAACGTAGTTATCAACAGCCCGGAAAATTTACAGGCACTGACCTTTATGACCGATTTAGTCAAGGTTTATAAAGTAGTACCATCGAGCGCCTGTGACTGGAACTATGGCGATGATGTGAATGCCTTGGGCGCCGGCAAGATTGCCATGGATATCATGTGGGGCGGTTATGGAACCCTTATAGAAAACATGTTCCCGAAAGATTATCAACAAATAGGTTTTGCAATACTGCCCTTCGGGCCTTCAGGGCATTCTGGCAGCATTTCCGGCGCGGGTGGTTTCTTCATTTTCAGCAAGGCTAAACATCCGGCTGAAGCCAAGAAGTTTATCGAATTTATGAGCCGCGAGGAGATTAGTAAGGAATGGTGCAAGATTTCCGGAAATGTATCTCCCTTCAAAACTGTCGCCAAAGACCCTGAACTCATGAAGATGGAGTGGTATAAGGCGATTTCGGATCAGGCCGATACGTCAAAGTTTATTGGTTTTGATTCTCCGTCTACCCCCGGAATAGACGGCCTGAAAGTAAACTGCCGCTACTCAAGAGCTGTTGTGGATGTACTAGTAAACGGCATGACCCCAGCACAATCGCTTAAGAAACTTCATGATGACAACGTGTCAGCGCTCGAGAAAGCTAAAACCCACTGATTAAGATGCATTTAGGTTGTTTGATTCTAAATACCTGGAAGTACTGGATGGACAGGTCAGGCAACATGCTTGACCTGTCTCTTTGTGAATTGGTTTTTTGCATTAGGGAGTGCAGTTATGAAATCAGCACGGTTTAAACAATACCAATACCCGATCCTTTTTTTGGCTCCGATGGTATTATTAATATTGCTCGTTATGATATATCCAATGGGCAGCAGCATTGCCATGAGCTTTACCGATAAACTGTTCACTTATAGTAAAACCCATTTCATCGGACTGCAGAACTACCTGCACTTTCCTCATGATAAAATGTTTTGGCTGGCTTTGCTGCATTCCATCAAGTTGACCGCTATTGGCGTGGCGGGGGTACTAGTTCTAGGGTTGGGTCTGGCCCTTTTATTGAACAACAATGCAAGACATATCAAGTTTTTCCGGGGTTTGCTCTTTTTGCCCTGGGTTCTGCCCTCCATGGTGGTAACACTGACCTTTCGCTGGATCTACAACGATTTGTACGGATATGCCAATTATATACTTACCAAATATGAAATCATTCAGCATCCCGTCAACCTGTTGGCGGAAACTCAGTATGTATGGGTGGGGATCATGATCCCAATAATCTGGTGCTTTTACCCCTTTGCCATGGTATATTTTCTGGCGGCTCTGCAGTCTATAGACAAGAACCTTTATGAAGTGGCCCAATTGGACGGAGCAACAAAGTGGCAGATGTTTTGGTCTATCACTATGCCATTGTTGAAGCCAACCCTCATTGTGATAACTATCCTTGAAACCATTTGGATCTTCTGCAATTTTGATCTGGTATATCTGCTGACTAGAGGCGGGCCGGGAGACTCCACCCTGACATTGAGCCTGTATATATATAAAACAGCCTTTGAGGCGCTGGATATGGGCTATGCTTCTGCTATTTCCGTAATTATGTTTATTATGCTGTTGGCGTTTACGATTTTATATTTTTTGGTAATAGGGAGGAATAAAACCTATTAAGTCTAAAAGAACGTTAGGAAAATTACTCGAGCTGACCATATTGTGTATGGTCACTTTCGTACTTTTATTGCCCTTGATTATTACCGTCTTGACCTCATTCAAGCCGGCCGGGGAAGTGATCACTGCTGTACCTACCCTGATCCCGCACAGATTTTCTTTACAAAACTATATAGATTTGTTCACCATACAAGAATTCCCTCGATATCTATTGAACAGTTCTCTGGTGGCTTCCTGTACCGCAGTATTGACACTCATCATTGCATCCCTGGCTGCCTGCGCCCTCGTATGGATGCGTTTTCCGGGAAAAAAGGTCATACTGTGCTCCATATTATTCACCTATATGTTCCCGCATATATTGCTCCTGATCCCGCTTTTCCTGATGTGTCATAACTTTAACTTGATCGATACCAAATTCAGCCTGGTGCTTGTCTATCTAGCCTTTTCCCTGCCCTTCAGCACCTGGATGTTACAAGGCTTTTTTGAATCCATACCGCGGGAGTTGATTGAAGCTTCTTTTATGGATGGCTGCAGTTATCGGGATACATTGTTGCGGATAGTGATACCCGTCTCTTTGCCAGGGGTAGGGGCAGTCGGGATTTTTTCCTTTGTATTAGCCTGGGGTGAATATCTTTTTGCCGGTACTTTGATCAATCATGAAACCAATCGGACCATAGCCATCGGACTACAAACCTTAGTGGGATATTACCGGACTGATTATGCACTGCTGACTGCAGCCAGCACGGCAATGTCATTGCCGATATTTGTTCTTTTAGTCGCAGCACAAAAGTATTTCATCCAGGGGCTGACCACCGGATCAATTAATGAATGAGCTTAGAATAAACTGCTCTTTGGTGACCGGATGAATATATCTAAATGGACTGATACTATAAAAGCGCACACTCTTGACAAAAATAGAGTCAAGTCCTGGGCGTTCCTTCACGCCCCTTCTCCCTCGTCTGATTCTACAATACATTTTGCCTTGACACAGGAGAACCGTCCGAGACCACTGAAAAAGTGCCCCTTTTAAGCGGCTCTTGCGGTTGTCCTTGTCCAACCTGGTCGGTTAATCACCAGCCAGCAGAACAAAAAGTTCAAATTTGGAGCCGATATCTCTTTTGAAGCGGATACTATCTTAGCTATCCGCTTTAAATTTACCGCTAGGACTTTTACTTTCTCTGTTTCATTCCCCATAACACAAAACCATTGGTCACTATCCTTGTTGTAGCTGAACCATTCTTCATCAATTTTATAGGCGCTGGCGCTTACCGGTATATATGATGCAGCCTGGTTTTCCTTGATCAAGTTAAGGATATCGTAACGAAAGTAAGCTTTATCACCATACACACCAGTCACAGTAATTCCGGTCTTCTGGATTTTCTCCAGATGGTCTTTAAAATTATATCCATCAACATAGGAACCCGCTTCTATATCGATGCTGGCTATTAAACCACCATCAGTAGTTTGACATAATTCCGCCTTGTAGCCATAAAAAGATTGCGTCTTGCTCTTGTGGCCTACTCGGGCATCTTTGTCCACCAGGGAACGAATCCCTTTTTGTTCTATGAACAGGTCGCTTTCTAAGATTTCCTTAGCTTCGGCAGTTGCCTGGATGACCGCCTCCGAGTTTTCTGTACTAACTTGGTCTATCAGGTCTTCCAGGTAATTCTTCATAACTTGTTTGGCTTCAACATGATCTTCTATCTGGGTATAAGTAAGGTATTTCATATTCGTTTTGACCCATGGCTTTAAATATCTTCCTGGCTAGTTGCTTCATAATGCGTTCGGGTACTTTTTTCATGGTATTGGCTTCTATATGGGTGGTATCTATAACAATGCCGTTGCTGCTTTTGATTATGCCTCTCTCTACACATTGCCGCACTATTTCGGTAATTATAGTATCTATGCTGATTTCCCTTAAGCGTTGGGTGCGGAATTTGGTTAGCAAGCTGGTTTCTGGCAGAGGGTCTTCGGGGTTAAGCCCTACAAACCATTTGTAAGCCAGGTTTACGCTCAGATCCTGCATCAATTGTTCATCCGATAAGTTGTATAGATATTTTAAGATCTGGATTCTAAGCATCATTTCAGGCTCTTTAGCGGGCCTGCCAAAATCCTTGCAATACCTATCAGCCACCAATTCATTAACAAAGACAAGCGATATCGCAGAATCTATCCGTTTGAGTATGTGATCATTCGGGATCATTTGGTATAATATGTTGTAGAAGCTGCCTTGTTTCAAGGTGGTTTTTACTAGCATAAAAAGCATCTCCCTCTGGTGTAATTTGGTTGGGCAACTTAATTATACTATGAACGGGTATGCTTTTTGTGCTTTTATCAGACTTTTTCAGTGGTCTCGAACCGTCCCCTTGTGTTTGTCCGCTTAAAAAAGAAAAGCGGCGGCTTAATAAGAAATGCTAATTATCGCTATAGAATGTCATAAATATATCTAATTGCTCACATAAAGGTAATATTTGAAGTTTTGTATAATTACCTCTTATGGGAGTATGGGGATTGTTTGAAGCAGGAATTAGCGCCGAGGAAGCCATTGTTTATGGTTTATCAAACGGGATGGAAAGAGTAAGTAAATTATATCAGGAAGATATTTATTATGTGCCGGGACTGGTTGTCTGCGGCGATACCATGTACGAGGGTTTGGACGGTGTTTTGTTTTTTGAAACTTTAGGACTTCCCCTGATAAAAACCGATTATGACTTCCCTTCCTCAATGGAACACCCGATTAAAGACAAATCTATACTGTCAGGCTTAAAAGTGCCGGACCCATACAAAGACGGGAGAATGCCAATCAACCTGGAAAGCTACAGCTTGATCTCAAGGCATTTTGATAAACCGTTGGCTATATCTCTGCAGGGGCCTTTTACTCTTGCGTCAGAGTTAATGGGGGTGATGGACCTGGTCAGAGCGATTATCAGGAACCCTCAATACGTCACAGATTTACTAAATTATACCACTGAGGTTGTTTTGACTTATGCCCTGGCTGCTGTTCAGGCGGGTGTACCGATGATCCAAATTTTTTAGTTTCTTTTGGCTGTGACTGCCTTCCGGATACTCCTGTTGAAAATCTGAAAGCAGCTATGGAAGGGGGGAGGACACTCATAAAAAGATTAAGCTTTAGGCAGGCAGTATAAAAAAACAAAACTCAATCAAAAGTTTTACAAAGAAAGCGAGACTGCAAATGAGAAAAAAAGGAATAAGTTATTTTTTAATTGCAGCTTTTTTTGCGGCATGTATCTTGGGTTTGGCCGGATGCAGCCAGAAAAAAACTGGTGAACAAAAAAGTACGGAAAATGAAATAGTAACAGTTGAATTCTCCTATCCGCCTTATGGATATGATTCTCAAAAAGAAGATGCTTTTTGGAAAAAGTATATTGCCGAATTTGAAAAAGAAAATCCCAATATAAAAGTCAATTTTACCGTAGAAAGTTGGGATAATGTTTACACAAAATGGGATGGGTACTTTGCTTCCGGAGACACACCGGATATCGGTTATGCCGATGGTGTTCAGGGAGTTGAGTATGGTGTTCAGGGTAAAGCTTTACCGGTAACGGATGTCATTGATGCGCTTGGCGGTGAACAAGTCTTTACCAAGGATTCCAAGGCATTCCAGACCAACGGAGTTTGGTACTCGGTACCAAATTGTGTGGCAGCGCCGGTTTTGGCGTATCGTAAAGATTTACTGAAAGCTGCAGGTTTCAGCGAACCGCCCAAAACCTGGGATGAACTTGTTTCAATGTCGAAGAAGCTGACGAAAAACGGGGTTTACGGGCTTGGAATGTTTACCGGCGAGAATTTATTAACCCAGCAGATTATGGTCGGCTTCATGAAAGCAGCGGGCGGCCGGGTGCTGGACGAAAAAGGAAACGTGGTGGTTAACAGCCCTGAGAATTTGAAAGCGCTGAAATTTATGACCGACCTTGCTAAAGTGCATAAGGTTGTACCGCCCAGCGCAGTCGACTGGAAATACGGAGATGACGTTAATGTAATTGGTACGGGAAAAGTTGCTATGGATATTATGTGGGGAGGTTACGGAACCCTTCTTGAATCGATGTTCCCCAATGATTATCAGAATATCGGTTTTGTAACCATGCCTGTTGGTCCCTCGGGTCATTCGGGCAGTTTTACCGGTTCGGGCGGATTTTTCCTGTTTAACAAAGCTAAACACCCCAAAGAAGCTAAAGAATTTATCAAATTCATGAGCCGCGAAGAAATTAGTAAGGAATGGTGCAAAATCTCCGGGAATGTGTCACCGTTCAAAAGCGTAGCCAATGATCCTGAACTAATGAAAATGGAATGGTATAAAGCCGTTTCTCAACAATCAGACACAGCTGTCGATTTGGGTTTTGACTACGGTTTTGTGCCGGGACTGGATATCCTGCATACCCAATACCGTTATTCCAGAACAGTTGGTGATGTTTTACTCAGAAATATGACTCCCGAAGAAGCGCTTAAGACACTTCATGATGATTGCATAGCGGCCATCGAGAAGGCGAAAAAACAATGATTACTTTTATTAAATGTTCAATGTTATTTAATTAGTTATGCTTCTTAAATGGATATGTTAGTCCGGGTAATAAAGCCGGACTAACATATCTTATTTGATTAGTTTGAGAAAGGCAGCCGGGAACTGTTTTAACGAAAAAACTACCGGATGCCGGGTACCTGTCGGGACTCCGGCGGAAAATATTATGGCTATGATGGACGGAGCAAGGATTTATGGCCAAAATGCATCTAATCAACAGCAAATCCATTTCGATTTTTAAAATAAGAGGGCAGGTTTTATTATTTTTGCTGCCTGCTTTTACTGCAATCATTTTCGTTATGGCCTATCCTCTTATAAAGGGAATGGACATCAGTTTTACGAACCGCTTATTAACTTATGACAAATATTCATATATTGGCATCCAGAATTTTCTGGCCATGTTTTCAGACAAGTTCTTTTGGTATTCTCTAGGAAATTCCATAAAACTAACTTTTCTGGCAGTTGCGGGCACACTACTTTTGGGTTTCGGCCTGGCTGTATTGTTAAACCATCAGTTTGTTTTTCGGGATATTTTTCGCGGGGCCTTGTTTATACCCTGGGTGATGCCGTCCATGGTCACCGCTTTAATGTTTCGTTGGTTGTATAACGATTTTTACGGTTATGTCAATTATATGCTGACCAAATACCATTTGATCGCCCAGCCGGTCAATTTACTTGCTGACCCTCAATTAGCCTGGACAGGTGTTCTGCTCCCCATTATCTGGTGTAATTATCCCTTTGTGATGCTGGTTTTTTTAGCGGCCCTGCAGTCTATTGACAAAAACCTTTATGAAGCGGCCCACATTGACGGGGCCAATCGCCTGCAGGCATTCTGGTTTATTACTTTTCCGGGATTAATACCGGCATTTGTGATCGTCATCATTCTGGAGATTATTTGGACATTCGCCTCATTCGATCTAGTGTTTCTATTGACCAGGGGAGGCCCCGCCGATTCAACTTTAACCCTTAGTCTATACATTTATAAACAGGCTTTCGAGGCAAAATTATTAGGTTATGCGTCTGCTTTGGGAGCGGCGCTGTTTCTCATATTATTTATTGTCACAATGATGTATTTCAGTTTTGTAAGGAGAACCGGGGTTTATGAAAAATAAAAGCGGTTTCTGGAATAAAGCGATCAGACTGCTGCTCCTGATGATTATTACATACATCTTGTTATTCCCAATGACCGTTGCTTTATTTACATCGCTAAAACCACCGGGAGAAGTGATTACTGCAACTCCTTCATTATTGCCTCATAACTTCACGCTGCAAAATTACCGGGTTTTATTTTCCCTGAGAGAATTTCCCCGTTATCTCTGGAACAGTTTATTGGTATCTTGTTATACGGCTTTGATTAGTATCCTTGTATCTTCTTTAGCGGCATATGCGTTAGTCTGGATGAATTTTACCGGAAAGAGGACCATAGTCAAAGCTATATTTTTCACATATATGTTTCCGCAGATACTTTTGGTTTTACCGCTGTTTTTGATGTGCTATGAATTAAACTTGATTGATACAAAAATGGCTTTAGTGCTGACCTATCTTTCTTTTTCCCTGCCTTTTTGTGTGTGGATGCTGAAGTCTTTTTTCGAATCAATTCCGGAAGAATTGGTAGAGGCCGCCATGCTGGACGGCTGCACATATCTTCAATGCCTGTTTAAAGTAGTACTTCCCGTTTCAATACCGGCAGTCACTGCCGTGCTCGTTTTTTCATTCGTTTTGGGCTGGAGTGAATATCTTTTTGCTAATACTCTGATCATCAGTGATACAAACAGGACGATCGCCATCGGCTTGCAGACACTAATCGGCTATTACCGGGTTGATTATGGACTGCTTACGGCTGCAAGTGTCGTGATGACTCTTCCGGTACTGTTGTTTTTCGTGTCCGTGCAGAAATATTTTATTGAGGGATTAGTTATCGGTTCAGTTAAGGAGTAGAAATCCCGGCTTCGGTTGGGGTTCAGGAATAAATTGGGAGGATGACCGGGTATTATGGCAAAGCTGTTATTGGAAAACCTTACTAAAGTATACGACAACAAAGTGGCAGCGGTAAAAGATGTCAATTTGTCCATCGAAGACAAAGAATTTTTGGTGATGGTCGGTCCTTCCGGATGCGGAAAATCTACCATCCTGCGAATGATTGCAGGACTTGAGGAAGTTACCTCAGGAAATATATTCATAGGAGAAACCAGGGTTAACGACATTCCTCCCAAGGACAGGGACATAGCTATGGTTTTTCAGAATTACGCTTTATATCCCCATATGTCAGTATATAATAATTTGGCGTTCTCTCTAAAGATGAAAGGAATTGACAAAGAAGAAATCAAAAGACGGGTCTTTGATACTGCCAAGATCCTGGAAATTGAAGAGCTTTTGAAAAGAAAACCAAAACAACTGTCCGGGGGTCAAAAACAAAGGGTTGCTCTGGGACGGGCCATTATCAGAGATCCCAAGGTTTTCTTATTGGATGAACCTCTTTCCAACCTGGATGCCAAATTAAGAGTACAGCTGAGGGCGGAAATATACCGTCTCTATAAGAGATTAAACACAACCATAATTTATGTCACCCATGATCAGACAGAAGCAATGACTATGGGTTCAAAAATCGTTGTCTTGAAAGACGGTGTTATACAACAAGTTGGTACGCCTCAAAATATATATAAAAAACCGCTAAATACATTTGTTGCAGGTTTTATCGGGACACCGCCCATGAATCTGCTGGAAGCGGAAATCAACGATGAACTATCTGTCCGGTTTCAGCAGTTTTACTTCACTTTGGAGGAGAAGCATAAAGAAGTAATAAGATCAAGCGGTTATGCAGGAAAGAAAGTTATCTTTGGTATTAGAGCGGAAGAGATTACAACATCCCAATCTGAATGCTCCATGGGACCTGTAACAGGAGAGGTAGAAGTAATTGAAAATTTGGGTTCTGAGTTAAATGTTTACATAAATACGATAGACGGCGACCTGGTGACAAAAGTTCATCCGGGGACGGAAATCAGAATCGAAGACCAAATAAAACTTTATTTCAATACCGGTCAAATTCATTTGTTTGACAAGGATAATGGAAAACGGATTATTTGATCAAATTTTGGAGGAATTCCTCGCTTTTTGTTGAAATAAAACTCCAGGGAATGAAACCTTAAGTGCTGCTTATATAAAAAAGAAAGGGGGCGCCATTGTGAGCTTTTTAAAGAAGATAGGCGACGTAGTAAAGGATACGGCCACTACGGTCGGTTCCAAGTCAGCTGATATGCTGGAAACCGGAAAGCTTAAACTGCACAAAAGCCAGCTTGAAGGAAAGATTAAAGACAAAAAAACTGAAATCGGCAATATCGTTTATGAGGCTTATAAACAAAATACTCCCGCCGTTGCATCCGCCCTGGAAGGGATATATGGTGAAATAAAAGATTTAGAAAACCAGATTGAGGCTATTGATGTAAAATTACAAAAGGAAGTTGAACAAACAACTTCCTATGAAGCTCAGACAACTCCCTCAACAGAAAAACCCGCTGAAAAGGTATTTTGCGCTGAATGCGGCCAGGAATCATCCCCCGGAGCTAAGTTCTGTAAAAACTGCGGCAAACCGTTACAATAATTACAGGTTACATTAATATAGCTATAATTATAGCTGATAGTAAAAATAGGCTCTCCCGGAATGTTTCCCGGAGAAGCCTTTTTATTATCGCGCAGTTCATCCCGCATGGTTAGGGGATGCGCCTTAAGTGGTCAACAGCCGTTTGGATGTCTGCCGGCAGGGGAACATCAAGAACTACTTCTTTCCCGCTGCGAGGATGCGAGAAGCATAGCCTGCCGGCGTGCAGCGCCTGTCGATCGATTAATGGTGATGCACACCCGTACAGGAGGTCACCGCATACAGGGTGGCCGAGAAAGCTCAGATGCACCCTTATCTGGTGGGTGCGCCCGGTCTCCAGTTCCAGCGACAGCAGGGTGTGTTCAGGATATTTCTCAAGTACCTGATAATGGGTGACTGCAGGCTGACCGTCCGGATGGACTGTTCTTTTGCGTCTTTTATCATCCAGCCGGGCGATCGGCTGGTCGATACGATCGCTGTCCTTTACCATCGCTCCCTCTACCAAAGCAACATATTGCCGCTTAATGCTGCGGTTCTTCTTCTGCTTGAACATACCCTGGTGAGCAAACTGGCTGTTCCCAATCAGAACCAACCCTGAAGTGTCTCTGTCCAGGCGGTTTATCGGGCGAAAAAGGGTATTCCTTCCCAAACCCTGCCAGTAATAAGTTACCGCATTGGCCAGGGTACCGGTTCCTCCCTGCCGGGATGGATGAGTAGACATGCCCGCGGGCTTGTTCACCACCAGGAAGTCCTCGTCTTCGTAAACAATTTCTATAGGAACCGGTTCCGGGACGATTTCGTTCTCCTCGGTGAAGTCCATGTCGATGGTTATCAAATCCCCCGTATTGATGCGGCAGTTAGTACGGGCGGTATACCCGTTCACCTTTATTCTGCTCTGCAGCTTCAGCCTTACGACCAAAGAACGTGACAGCAGCAGTCTGGAGAACAGTATGTCACGCAGAAAAGTATCCTGATCCGGGGTATCTGCTGTATATATCAGTTGTGTATTGTTCAATTTCTCCTCACAAAACACTTACCCGCCAGTTTTAAGCTATTTCAAATAAGCGGGAGCATTTCTATTTAATATGGGTAAACATAGCCGTCCACTTTACCGGCGGGTGTAATCTTCGTTACAGAAATCTGCGGTTCATCATATTCCATGCCCTCATATTTAACTTTCCCTATATAGAGGATCCCTTCAGCAGTCACCCATGAACCTTCTTTTAGTTCGGGCGCCCTGTCATATTTGCAGAGTAAACCGGCAGGCGCCAAATCTGCAACGCAGCACGTCATCATCAGACGGGCTGGCACAAATTCGTCTTCTGCCATCATTTCAGGGTTTTTAACAACAAACCCAGTCATGATGACTGTATAACCTTTATATTTCTCTATGTTCTTATACGTTTCGGAAAGCCAGAGACCAAAATCATCATTTGACACTGTGATTTTCTTATTCTTCACATCTAAACCGGGCAGATTGACTGCAGACGCATCTTTTTGCGCATCGTCCTGCGCGCCGGGTTTAGCGCCGGGAACAGCCGCGTCTGAAGAATCGGCAGTGCTGCTGCCGGGCGCCGATGTATCCGGGGCGCCCGTCGAAGCGTTAAAACCGGCGGAACTCTGCCCGGGGGTATTTCCGTTCAAATAGCCTGAAGCTATATCAGCGGTATTAACCGGGGTATGGGGAAGCAAAAGCAGCATGACGGGAACCGCCAGAACCAAACAATGCGCCGCTCGAATCTTATGCTGTGGCCGAAATAACAAGGGAAAACTTCCCAATGCCCAAATGAGCATGACAGCCGCAGTAAAATAGGAGTACGGCGCTATTCTGGGAGTAACATACGACTGATATTTGCCGGTGAAAACCAGATAAAGCATCAGAACGGCAAATGTGACGTAACATACAAATTCCAAAAATACCTGGGGATTCAATACTCTTTTCTGCGCGTACATTTATATTAACCCCCTTGGCATATTATAGTTGTATACGCTGGAGGAACATGGGACAATGGTATGGGTTTATAATTTTAATGAGTTGCTAAATAGTTTTTATGAATTGCAAATAGGGTGAGATATTTCACCACCCTATTTATTTTTCTTATATTTATATATATCTTATCACGTGCAAAATTTTTTATTGTTATTATTTGGGAGATAATTGATGAAAATAAAACGAGTTATATTTGGAAGCTTAGTTATTGTCTTGTTTCTTGCCCTTATTATTTTTTATATATCACCGTTGACAAGAGGCGCAAGGAACATTGATATTGTTCCAGCGAATGTGTATTTGGCAATTCCAAATAATGGTGTAACTGCTGATATGGAAATTCTTTTTAATCTAAATTGGCTTAAAAGTTTTCCCCAGCAAAAGATATTAAGGGGAGAATTAATTTCCCCCGATCAGAATGCTCTTACAGTAGAGGTAAGAAACACCGGGGGAAAAGGCGGTTGTCTTGCTATTCGATTACCCTCAAGACAGATTACAAGTGAAGGGGGAATAATTAATCTAACTTGGGATTTGCCTGTTGGGTTATACCATTTCAACGATCTGAAGCTTTACTTTTCAGATGGTATGCAAAAAAAATACCCGCTAGGGAATTTATTTATTGAGGTTCTGCCGGAAACAAAAGTAATGATCCAACAAAATAATGCTTTTGAAAAAGTTTTTGAAATTAATTCAGTCAGATACCCTCGTCAGAACCCTTGTTTCTTAATCTGTTATAAAAATAGCACATCAAAACCTGTTGCGCTAACAGGTATTCATTTGCCGCCAGAATTTCCATATGCCTTAGATATTTCTTCTTTATCTGTAAAAAGAGGAGCTGATTTTGAAAAGGAAGTTGCTGCTTTTCAAAACAGGATTGTTCTTAATCAAAAAGTAATCAAGGAAAAGACATATAATTTTACAAAACGATTGGATGTTGCTCCAGGAGAAAAAATTGCTCTTTCTTTTTCCTTGGCGGCATCTTCTCCTGATGCCTACAGATCTTTTGTAGGTGTCGACCCGATATTAGAGACGTCTGAGCATTTGCTTATTCTCCCAAATACACTACCTGTTGGAGGAGGGCCCTGGAGTCACAGTAGAACAGATCTCATAGAAATGCTATACAAATGGTAAATGTTTTAGTCATCATCGGTGTTCTATTAAGGCCTCAATATACCATTAACAGCTAGATATGGCACATAATCCCTGGTAAAACACCTGACGAAAAATGGTGAAATTGCTCTTTGAAAAGCAGGAATGTACCCCTCATTGT
>JBAZGB010000055.1:0-15671 GCA_041653135.1 Eubacteriales bacterium
TGCGGCTCTGCCGATCTCCTTGAGGCCCTAAATGTTCGCATTGATCTTGAGCCGGGGCAGGTCGAAGCCTGTCTTGAAGAAACAGGTATTGCTTTTTTATTTGCGCCATTGCTGCACTCAGCAATGAAGCATGTCGCGGGCCCGCGCCGCGAAATCGGAATCCGGACGGTTTTTAATGTGTTGGGCCCCTTGACCAATCCTGCCGGGGCAAAAGCACAGATACTGGGAGTCTATGATCGTGAACTTACAACAAAACTGGGCGGCGTGCTTGCCCGTTTAGGCACTGAGCATTCTTTTATCATCCACGGAGACCAGGGGCTCGATGAGATTTCCCTTTCCGGACCCGCCTATGTTTGTGAAATAAAAAACGGAGAGATAAGTGAGTATACGGTTGATCCCGAAAAATACGGCCTGCCGAGATCTCCGGCAGAAGATCTTTTCGGAGGATCTTCATCTGAAAACGCAGTATATACCTTGTCTATTTTAAACGGCGAGCCCGGTCCGCGCAGAAATGCCGTTATTATTAATGCAGCCTTCGGGTTGGTGGCGTCCGGGTTGGCTGAAGATCTTTCCGAAGGAATGGATCTGGCGGCAGAAAGCATATCAAGCGGCGCCGCTTTGAAAAAACTTCAGCATCTAATCAGGTTTACAAATTCAACGAAAGAACAGGTGAGCAGCCAGTGATCCTGGAACAGATCATTTCTCAAAAATGGCATGATCTAAAAGAAATTAAAGAAAGGCGCCCTTTAGCTTCACTTGTGAGTTACATAGAAGGCATGCCGCCGTGCAGGTCATTAACAGCCGCCCTTAGAAAACAAGGCGGAATATCTATTATGGCTGAGGTTAAAAAAGCATCTCCTTCTAAAGGAATGATCCGCCCCAACTTCAATCCGGAAGAGATTACAGATGCCTTCAACCGCAGCGGGGTTTCCGCCATTTCCGTAATTACCGAAGAGAAGTTCTTTTGTGGAGAACCGGACTATCTTCAAATGGTCCATTCTAGGACAGAACTGCCGGTTTTGCGCAAAGATTTTATTATTGACCCATATCAGATCTTCGAAACGAGAAAACTTGGCGCAGACGCCTTGTTGCTGATCGTCGCAGCTCTTAGTGATCAGGACCTTGTCTATTTTCAAAAACTCGCCTCAGTATTAGGCTTGGAGTGCCTTGTAGAGGTCCATAACAGGGAAGAGCTTCAAATAGCCCTTGCTTCAGGCGCCTCTTTGATCGGGATTAACAACCGGGATTTAAAAACGTTTGAAGTTGATTTAAATGTTACTTTTAACCTGCGGCGGTACATAACTGATCAATCCACAGTAGTAGTCAGCGAAAGCGGAATAAGCAGCAGGGCGCAGGTTGATGAACTGTGCCGCAATAAAATAGATGCAGTTTTAGTTGGTGAAGTTCTAATGCGCAGCGAAAATATTGAAGCAAAAGTAAAAGAATTAACCGGAGGTTATTAATATGGTCTGGGTAAAGATTTGCGGTATAACCGACTTAAAGACCGCCCTTTACTCAGCAGAAGCCGGAGCAGATGCGCTGGGTTTCGTTTTTGCGCCAAGCACAAGAAGAATTGCGCCTGCGGCGGCGCGTTTAATTTCCTTGGAACTGCCGCCAAGGATCCTGAAAGTCGGCGTGTTTGTTAATTCACCTATTGAGGAAGTCCAACAGATAACGGAATTTTGCCGCTTGGACATTGTTCAGCTGCATGGCGAAGAATCACAGGAATATTGCCGGCAGGTTAACGGCAAAGTTATTAAGGCTTTTAACGTTCAAAGCCCGTTGTTCAGTTTAATGGATTCTTACCCCGTTGACGCTGTTCTTGTCGATGCCTGCCTGCCGGGCAAGGCGGGCGGAACAGGCAAAGTCTTTGACTGGAAGATTCTTGAATCCATAAAAAGGTCAAAACCGATGATTTTAGCGGGAGGACTTAATCAATCCAACGTAAAAGAAGCTATCCTGACCGTGAGGCCAAACGGTGTTGATGTGAGCAGCGGGGTCGAAACAAACCAAAAAAAAGATCTTGAAAAAATATTGCGGTTTATCAATTTGGTGAAAGAGGTAACTCAATTATGAAAAACCAACAGACATTACCGGATGAAAACGGCTATTACGGTTCTTTCGGCGGGCGTTATATACCGGAAACATTAATGCCTGCGCTGGAAGAACTTCAAGCTGAATACCTGAAAATACGCAGCGATCCGGAATTTCATAAAGAGCTCGACTCATATTTGAGCAATTATGTCGGCCGGCCGTCACCCCTTACTTTTGCAAAGCGCCTGTCGGCAGCCTGCGGCGGAGCCCGGATATTTTTAAAAAGGGAAGACCTCAACCATACAGGCGCACATAAGATTAACAACACTTTGGGCCAAATATTATTAGCCAGGAAAATGGGCAAAAAACGCATCATTGCCGAAACAGGGGCCGGCCAGCACGGAGTTGCTACGGCAACTGTCGCCGCCCTTTTTGGATTTGAATGCGCTATTTATATGGGAGAGGAAGATATTCACCGTCAGAGTCTGAATGTATTTCGAATGCAGCTTCTGGGAGCAGATGTTATCCCGGTAAAAGCAGGTAGCAGGACACTGAAGGACGCTATGAATGAGGCGCTGCGCGATTGGGTTTCCAACGTAGAGAATACTTATTATCTTATTGGTTCCGCAGCCGGACCTCATCCATATCCCATGATGGTACGTGATTTTCAAAAGGTAATCGGCGAGGAAACAAAGCGCCAATTAAATGAACAATATGGACGGAAACCCGATTTAATTATTGCCTGTGTCGGCGGAGGCAGCAACTCAATCGGTATCTTTTATCCCTTCCTGGAGGATCCCGAAGTTAAGCTGGTTGGTGTTGAAGCGGCAGGTTTGGGTTTAAAAAGCGGACTGCATGCCGCACCGCTGTCTTGCGGCAAACCCGGTGTCCTTCATGGTTCTTTAAGCTACGTACTTCAGGATGAAGAAGGCCAGATTAAAGAAGCTCATTCCATATCTGCCGGGCTGGATTATCCTGGTGTCGGACCTGAGCACAGTTATTTAAAGCAAACCGGCAGGGTTGAATATGTCTCTGTAACAGATGAACAGGCTCTTGAATCATTTCTGCTGCTCTGCCGCACAGAAGGCATCATGCCAGCCCTGGAAAGTTCTCATGCCCTGGCCTGGGCGGTAAAAACCGCTCCTGAACTTTCGACGGAACAAGTTATTGTGGTCAACCTTTCCGGGCGCGGCGATAAAGATGTTGAAACTGTTCATCAGACAATGGGCAAAAACAACTGATGCTTTTGGGAAATACACTTAAAAGCAACTTGAACGGAGAGATTACAATTGAAAAGCAACCGAATAACTGAAAAGTTCCGGGAACTAAAAGCCTCAGGCAAAAAGGGACTGATTACTTATATGACGGCCGGAGATCCCGGTCTTGAAACGAACATTGAGATTGCTTCTGTAATGGAGACGGCAGGAGCTGACTTTATTGAAATCGGCATCCCCTTTTCAGACCCTGTAGCTGACGGCCCTTCAATTCAACAGGCGTCATTACGCTCCCTGACAAAAGGGATTACCATGCTGCGGATTATTGAAACCATAGGGAAAATGAGGCAGCGGGTTAAAGTTCCTTTAATCATCATGACATATTATAACCCGATCTTACAGTATGGCCTGGAAAGATTTGCTTCAGATGCAGTTTTGGCGGGGGTAGACGGATTAATAGTTCCTGATCTGCCTTTTGAGGAGTGTGGCCAATTATTCGATTTTGCCGGCTCTGCCGGCCTTTGCCTTATTCAGCTTGTAGCTCCAACAACCACGGACGGCAGGATGGAAAAAATATTTTCCCGTTCCCGCGGTTTTGTTTACTGCGTTTCGGTTACCGGTATAACAGGGATACGCAATGAAATCAATACTGACTTAAAGGCTCTTACCGATCGTATATCCAAATATACCGCCCTTCCGATAGCGATTGGTTTTGGAATCGGCAGTCCGCTTCAGGCGGCGATGGTTGCCCCCTATTGTGACGCTGTAGTAGTTGGAAGCGCTCTGGTAGACACCATAGCGAACGCAAAGGATCCGCAAACAATGTCTTTTAAAGTGAGTTCTTTAATAAAAGAAATAAAAACGTCTCTTTCTTGATAAAAAAGAGATTGCTTGAGACAAACAGCTATGCTAATATTAATAAAGACAGAGGAAAAAGAGCATACGGGAAGAGGTTGGGGAAATGGTTGTTGTTATGGTTAACGGGGCGAAAGAGGAGCAGGTTGACGCTGTAATCAGACGGGTTGAAGATGCTGGATTACAAGCGCATGTTTCACGCGGAACGGAGCAAACAATAATCGGCGTTATCGGGGACAAGAGTAATTATTCCGATGTCCTTGGCCTGGAGGTAATGCCTGGAGTAGAAAAAATCGTTCCCATTCTTCAGCCGTTTAAACTGGCCAGCAGGACTTTTAAGAAAGAAGACTCCTTGGTGAAATCGGGAAACCTGGTTATTGGCGGCGATACGATTCATGTAATGGCAGGGCCATGCGCAGTTGAAAGCAGGGAACAGCTTTTTGAAACGGCCTGGCGGGTTAAAGAAGCAGGCGCTACTATACTGCGCGGCGGCGCTTTTAAACCGCGGACATCGCCATACTCTTTTCAGGGATTAGAGGAAGAAGGGCTCAAGCTTCTTGCTGAGGCCAGGGAAGCCACAGGTCTTCAAATTGTCACGGAAGTGATGGACACGCGCACTGTAGAAGTGGTCAGAGAGTATGCCGACATAATACAAATCGGCGCCCGTAATATGCAAAACTTTGTTTTGTTAAAAGAAGTATCTGCTGTTGACAAGCCGGTCCTTCTTAAAAGGGGTCTGTCGGCGACGATAGAAGAATGGCTGATGGCGGCAGAATATATTATGGCCGGCGGAAATCACAATGTAATTATGTGTGAGCGCGGCATACGCAGTTTTGAAACTTATACACGAAACACTTTGGACCTCTGCGCTATTCCCGTAGTCAAACATTTAAGTCACCTTCCGGTTATTGTCGATCCCAGTCACGGGATTGGAAAATGGAGATTTGTACCGTCAATGGCTCGTGCCGCTATAGCTGCCGGAGCGGACGGACTTATCATCGAAGTCCATACAAGTCCCGAGACAGCCTGGTGTGATGGCCCGCAATCGCTTAACCCGGCAAAATTTGACGCGATGATGGCTGATTTGCGCAAAATTGCCAATGTAATGGGCAAAAATCTTTAAAATAAATAAAGCATAACTGAACATTGTTGACCGCCGTTTTTTTTAAAGGGCGGTTTTTTTATAAAGATGGCTTCATTAAATAATATTTTTTATTTTTTAAAATACGCAGGATATAATTAACTTTCAAAGAAAATAATTAATCAGACTGGCTTTTTTATAATCTGTATTGTTATATTTTATAGTAACAAAGAAGGAGCCTTTTGTATATATTGACGCTAGTTATCAAAGTTGCTTCCTGGCAGCAGTGGCAAATAACGATTAAGAAAAGAGGGTAATTTTTATGAATGAATCTGCCCAAGGGTTAAATTTTGAATATGTAGGGAAGACAAGGGTTATTCCTTTTATACTTTGTTATGGGTGTTCCCTGCCAATTTATGAAGAAAACTCTCATTGTTTTATAGGAGGAGATTCACCCACTTACCGTTTTTATTGCAGTACGTGCATGAAGCTGTTTTTCGGGGAAAACGATCCCGGCCAGGAAAAGGATTCTAAGAAATAGCGCCAGGATATATCAGCATTACTGACATCTTCACTATCAGTTAATAGTTCTCTTCATACGGGGAGTGGTTCAGTTAATGCCTGTTAAAAAACTTACTATTGTTCTCGACCCCGGACATGGTGGCTATGACCCCGGTGCGATAGGCCCAAATGGAACGAACGAGTCCCAGGTTGACTTATCCATTGCCAAGAAGACACAGTTATACCTTTCTTCCGCAGCGGAAGTTTACCTCACGCGTACGGAAGATAAGGCCCTTACAAAAAACACTGTGGCTGATCAGATTGCCCGCGCAGCTATGTCGGACAGTATCAATGCAGCCTGTTTTGTATCCATTCACTGCAATGATTCCAAAGAAAAACAAGATCACGGAGTGGAAACTTACTATTACACAGGCAGCGAAAGCGGTAAGCTGCTTGCCGCAAATATAAACAACAGGCTCTCTCCCGCAGTGGGTTTGTTAAACAGAGGGGTAAAAGACACGGATCTGGCAGTTTTGCGTTATACAAAATGTCCTTCCGCACAGGTCGCTGTAGCATTTATCACCAACCCTCAGGAAGAAGCCTTATTGAAAACAGACGATTTCCAGGACAGAGCGGCTTGGGCCATTGCCAGCGGGATTGCCTCTTTCATCGGCGTTAACCTGCAGCACTTGCCGGATTTGGACTATTCCTACCAGGAAAATCCTTTTATAAAACTAATCAGGAAAGCAAACCTTGCCGAACCCTATAAAAAAAGTGAGCCGGTTACAATAGAAATGCTCGCTGATATACTTGACAAACTGGGTATTCTATAACCAGCGGCTTATACATTGATATATAATAAGGAGAGAAGCAAATCATTTTACAAAAGGAACTGGAAGATTTGCCATTAAAATATTTTATTCTTTCTTTTGGCTGCCAGATGAACATGCACGACTCTGAAGTTATGGCAGGCATCCTGGAAAACATTGGTTATGCAGCCGCCGAAACTAAAGAGCAGGCAGATGTCCTGTTAATAAATACCTGCTGCGTAAGAGAAACAGCTGAAAACAAAATATATGGCTTAATGGGAAAGCTCCGCAAGCTCAAACATGAAAAACCGGGCCTGATTATAGGCATAGGCGGATGCATGACCCAGCAGGAAAAAGTGGCGGAGAAGATCAAAACTCGTTTTCCTTTTATAGACCTTGTCTTTGGAACGGAAAACTACCACAGGCTTGCGGAACTCCTGAAAACCGCCCGGGACAGTCAGAAAACTGTATTGGAACTCTCTCACAAAATTAACCCGGTTATAGAAGGGCTTCCAATTAAAAGGGCAAGCGGATCCCGCGCCTGGGTAGTTGTTACATATGGCTGCAATAATTATTGCACCTACTGTATTGTGCCTTATGTACGGCGAAGTGAGCGAAGCCGCCAACCAGCGCACATTATTTCGGAGGTAAAAGACCTCGCAGCCCATGGCTACAGAGAAATCACCCTGCTTGGTCAAAATGTAAATTCCTATGGGAAGGATTTGGAACACCCGTTAGATTTTGCAGGACTTCTTACTGAAATCAATCGAATAAGCGGCCTTGACAGAATTAGATTTATAACTTCACACCCGCGCGATTTTACCCAAAACCTTATTGAAACCATTTCAAACTCTGAAAAGATCTGCGAACATATTCATCTTCCTGTTCAAGCCGGAAGCAACCATATTCTGAAGAAAATGAACAGGGGATATACGAGGGAACATTTTATCAGCCTGGTTGAATCAATTCGAAGAAGCATACCAGGTGTTTCTATTACGACAGATATAATGGCAGGTTTTCCCGGTGAAAGCGATCAAGACTTTCAGGACACCCTGGACTTAGTAGAAAGTGTCCGTTTTGACAGCGCGTTTACTTTTATCTACAACAAGCGGCAGGGAACACCGGCAGCTTCAATGGAAGGACAACTGCCGGAACATGTAAAAAGTGAAAGAATCAAAGTTTTAATTGAGCTCCAAAACAAAATAAGCAAAGAAATTAACCTGCGGGAAATTGGTAAAAGACAATGGCTGCTTGTTGAAGGTACAAGCAGGACAAACAACCAATTTCTAAGCGGCCGGACCCGTTCCAACAAGATGGTTGTTTTCCCCGGACCTTATTTTTTGGATGGAAAAATTATTGAAGTCGAGATTACAAAAGGCAAGCTTACCCATCTGGAAGGAAAATGGCTGGACAATTATTATTAACTGTACTCAAAGCAGCGATACGGCTTATAACGAAGAGTGTTCCAGAAAATTTGTTTCTTTAAAGGGGGCAGTTAGAAATTGAAAATATCCTGGTTGGGCCATGCCTGTTTTATGATTCAAACTAACAACAATAAGGTAATCATTACCGATCCTTTTGATGATTCTGTCGGTTATCCAAACCGCCGGTGAACACATAATAGACGGCTTAAAAATAACAGGTATACCATGTTATCATGACAAAGCCAAAGGTTCTCTAAGAGGAGACAATTTGATTTTTATTATTGAAGAAAGCGATTACCGCATGTGTCATCTTGGAGATCTCGGCCATATACCAGATCAGAAACTGCTTGCTGAGATTGGTCATGTCGATGTACTGCTCATTCCTGTAGGAGGGCTTTATACAATTGACGCTTCCGAAGCTAAAGATGTATTATCCTTGATTAACCCCCATTACGCGGCGCCTATGCATTATAAAACACCGTACCTGAAATTGCCGGTAAGTCCCGTAGATAATTTTTTAAAATACTTCCCGGAACACGTAACCATTGACCAACTGGACTTTTCTCCGGAAAAATCACCTGAAAAAATGAAAGTAGTTGTTTTAAATCTCACTAAGACCTAATTAAAACAAAAACCCCATTTGAAATATGCTTAAATATTTCTTTAAAAGGGGTTTACAAACAGTATTCTTTTTGTTATTATTTGCTTGCTTGTTTTATTTTATTTGCTGTGTGCTTTCCCTTTAGAGGAAAGCATTCTTTTTTAGAACCTCTTTTAAAACAAAAACCTGTCTTTTCTAGACAGGTTGCCTTACAAATGTTTTAAAATCACGGTTTATACCACCGAAGTTTAAAACATAACTCCCCGGCAACCCAGCCACCATTTTTTTAATTAGGCCTGAGGTTTTGCGTCCCTGCCTTTCAGCAGGTTTGCCTTTACTTAACAAGAAGCTTTTATTTATTTTTAATATCTTATCATTTGAAATAACTTTTTTCAACTACTTTTTTATAAATATTTCATATTTTTTTTTGAATATATGGAAAATGATCAGTCGTCACTCTTAACCAAAAATATGCCGCGACGGTGTTCTCCTATGATGCCACTGCTATTTATGGTATAATGTGCCACGGGAGGAATTAGTGTTGGGTTATACACCAATGATCGAACAATATCTTGAAATAAAACAACAGCACCAGGACGCAATTTTGTTTTTTCGCCTGGGTGATTTTTATGAAATGTTTTTTGATGACGCTCTTCTCGCTTCTAAAGAACTTGAAATTACGCTTACCGGCCGTGAAGGCGGCCAGGATAAGCGCGTTCCCATGTGCGGTATTCCATTTCACGCCTCCCAGAACTACATCGCCCGTCTTATCCAAAAGGGATATAAAGTAGCTATTTGTGAACAGATCGAGGAACCTGGTTCAGCCAAAGGCATATTTCACCGGCAGGTTACCAGGATCATCACCCCGGGAACTTTTATTGAAGGACAGGCGCTGGAAGAAAAGAAAAACAACTTCGTCGCATCAGTCAGCGGCACGGACTCTGCATATGGACTCGCCATTGCTGATATCGGCGCCGGCCTTTTTATGGCGGCCCAGTTTGCCGGGGAAAACGCCGAAAATTATTTACTTGAAGAATTATCCAGGTTCCAGCCCCTGGAAGTTATCCTTTCCGATAATCTACAGGCGAATGAAATAAGTGAAAGAATAAAAAAAAGAATGCATTCGGCTATTTCGACATTGCCACACAGCATTTTCAGCGGCGCCGGGATTCAGGAACTGTTGTCAAATAATCCCGGCAGCAACTATGAAGAGCCTTCAGTCAGAAAATACATTTTTGCCACAAATGCGGCGGGAGGATTATACTATTATTTAAAAGAGACAGTAAAATGTGATCTTCTTCAAATTAATAAAATAGAGTTTTACTCGCCCGGCCATTACCTTATTCTTGATGACGTTACCAGGCGTAATCTTGAGTTAAAATCATCTTTGCGCGACAGAACCAGCAGGCATACCCTCGTCTGGGTCCTGGATCATACTCTTACAGCGATGGGCGGCCGGCTGTTAAGGTCATGGATAGACAGGCCGCTTCTTAACCTGCGTTCAATCGTCAACCGGCAGGAAGCTGTCGAAGAAACTGCCGGCAGCTTAATATTCAGGTATGAACTTAAACAGATTCTTTCCTCCATCTATGATCTGGAAAGACTTTCTGCCCGGGTTGCTTATGGTTCTGCAAACGCTCGCGACCTGCTGGCTTTAAAGAATTCTGTTTCCGTGCTTCCTTCATTGAAACAACTTTTAAGGGGCAGCCGTTCAGAACTGTGGTTGGAGATATCGGAATCTATAGTTTCCTTAAAGGATCTATGGAAACTGCTGGACAGCGCCATAGCGGATAATCCCCCCACATCAGTCAAGGATGGCGGAATTATCAAAACAGGATATCATCCGGAGGTTGACAGGCTAAGGAATATAAGCTCCGGCGGCAAGGAGTGGCTGGTCAGCCTGGAATTGCGGGAAAGGGAACGTACCGGCATAAAGTCCTTAAAAGTGGGTTTTAATAAGGTTTTCGGATATTACATAGAAGTGACGAGGTCAAACTTAAACCTGATACCCGGAGACTATATCAGGAAGCAGACACTGACTAACGGAGAGCGGTTTATTACACCCGAACTAAAAGAACTGGAAGAAAAGATCCTCGGCGCACAGGATCGCCTGGTTCAGCTTGAATATGAGATATTTTCCGAAATACGCAGCAAGGTGGGGGAGGCAATCCCTGATCTGCAAAAAACAGCCCGGGCTGTGGCTGTTGCAGACTGCCTGTACTCCCTGGCCGAAGCGGCTGTTAAGGGAAATTATATACGGCCGCAAATATTTGAAGACAAGCGCTTATATTTAAAGGAAAGCCGTCATCCTGTGCTGGAAAAAATTCTTGGAACAGGCGAATTTATTCCCAATGACCTTTTGCTGAATGAAGAAAACCATTTTATAATACTTACCGGACCTAATATGGCGGGGAAAAGCACATATATGCGGCAGGCGGCTCTTCTTGTTCTGATGGCTCAAATAGGCAGCTTCGTCCCTGCCCGCCAGGCTGAAATAGGTCTCGTAGACCGCATCTTTACCAGGGTAGGGGCAAGCGACGATCTGGCCGCCGGCCAGAGCACATTTTTAGTAGAAATGAATGAATGCAGGGAAATTGTAAATTCTGCAACCGGGAAAAGTTTTATTATCATGGATGAAACAGGACGGGGCACAAGCACATACGACGGCATCAGCATTGCCTGGGCGCTTGTGGAGTTTATCGCAAAAAAGATAAAAGCGAAAACTCTATTTTCCACTCACTATCAGGAACTTACCGAACTGGAAACGCTGTCCGGTGTAAATAATTTTACTATGACCGTTAAAGAAAAAGGAGATAGTATTATCTTCCTTCGTCAGGTTTTGCCCGGAAAGGCTGACCGCAGTTACGGCATACAGGTCGCAAAGCTGGCCGGATTGCCGAATGATATATTAGACCGCGCCCGTGAAATTATGGACATCTTGCTGTATCGTCAAAATTCGGGTGTTGAAACCGCTCCTGCCCTTGAAACATGGGCCAAACAGGACGAATTCAGAATCGAAGAATATTTGGCTGCTTTAAACATCTGGGAGTTAACTCCCCTGGAAGCTTTAAACATACTCGCCCGCTGGCAGGAAGAACTTAAAAAGAAAAAGACATGCTGATGCCGGCAGGATAGACACAGGAGAACCGTCCCCTTGTGTTCAAATGACACACGAATTATGAAAGAGGTATCTTTTTGCCTAAAATAGTTGTCTTGGATGAAATAACCGCAAACCAAATTGCCGCCGGTGAAGTAGTGGAAAGGCCTGCTTCAGTTGTCAAGGAACTGGTTGAAAACTCCCTTGACGCGGGCGCAACTATAATTACAGTAGATATATCCGAAGGCGGGTTAAAATCAATTTCCGTGGTTGATAACGGAACAGGCATGGATAAGGAAGATGCCCGTTTGGCCATGCTAAGGTATGCGACGAGCAAAATACGCGGTTTCGAAGATTTAAGCACAATAACAACGATGGGTTTCAGAGGCGAAGCTTTGCCCAGCATAGCGGCTGTCAGCAAACTTAAATTAAAAACGAAGACTGCCGGCAAAAACCAGGGATATTTCATAGAGAACCATGGCGGGAATATTGTTTCATCCGGAGAAACCGGCGCTCAACAGGGAACTTCAATTATCGTTGAAGATCTTTTTTACAATACTCCGGCCAGGCGCAAACATCTTAAAAACCGCTCTACGGAAGGCGGTCTGATTGGTGATTTTTTAAGCCGTCTTGCTATCTCTCACCCGTCAGTAAAAATTACATACAAACAAAACGGCAGAGAATTTTTTTCATCCCCCGGCTCCGGAGTGCTGTTCGAAGTTTTGGCGGCGATATACGGAGTCCGTATCATGGGTGAGATGCTGCACGTTGATTCTAAAAATGAACAGCTGCAGATAAAAGGGTTAATAGGAAAGCCATCCGTAAAAAGAAGTACACGCCGGCAGATTACTTTAATCATTAACAAACGCTATATACGAAACAATGCGATAACACAGGCTGTTCTCCAGGCATACCAGGGACTGCTGCCGACAGGCCGCTTTCCTGTCGCCGCTCTGCACATTGCGCTTGACACAAGACTGGTCGATGCGAACATACACCCGGCTAAAATGGAAATCAGGCTTTTGAATGAAAAAGAAGTTTGTTCTCTCGTAAGGCATAGTATACGTAAAGCCCTGCAGACAAGTCTGATCATTCCAAAAGAGGCAGACAGATATAACCGTTTTGAGCCGGTTCTGCCTGAAACGTCAGCTGCGGCAGCTGAGTACAAACAGGAAGAGTTTTTTTTGGAACCATCTTCCGAATACCGCGGCGTAACCCTTTTTCCGTCGCTTCAGGTCATTGGACAGCTTCACCCTACCTATATACTCTGCAAGGGGGAGGAAGGACTTTACCTGATTGACCAGCATGCAGCTCATGAAAGGGTTCTTTACGAAAGTTACCTGTCCGGTTTTTCAGAAGGTTTGAATTCACAACTGCTGCTGGCGTCGTGCCCTGTACATCTTAGCCCTGCAGAATCACATCAGCTTATAGGACATAATGATTTCCTCTCTGCTTTGGGTTTTGAAATTGATTACCTGGGAGGAAATACAATTTTTTTAAGGGGAATCCCGGCCAATTTCCCAGCTTTAGACATTGAAGCCTATTTGTTTGACATACTTGATTACCTGGCAGGCGCCATCGCACCCGACAGACGGGATTTACTGCTTCACCTGGCTGCAAGAGCGGCCTGCAGATCAGCCATAAAATCGGGAACGAAAATATCCCTGGACGAAATGCAGGAACTCTTGAAGAAAATATCGTCTGCAGAAAACCCCTATACATGCCCGCACGGCCGGCCGACCCTGGTACTTTACCCATACAAAGAACTGACCCGAAGGTTCTTAAGGACATGATTTATCAGGTTTAAAATGCAAGTTTGGAAAGCAGGTAATAAACTTAAATGCCCTTTCTTCCGTTATATATAATCGTCGGCCCTACGGCTACAGGCAAAACGGCTGCGTCAATCAAGTTGGCCAAACAGCTCAACGGGGAAATAATCTCTGCCGATTCGATGCAAATATACCGCCGTATGGATATAGGCACTGCTAAAACTTCTTTGAAGGAACGGCAGGGAATACCCCATCATATGATTGACATCATTGATCCCGATGAACAGTACAGCGTTGCCCTTTTTCGTGAGAAAGCCGAAAAACACATCCTGGATATCGTCAGCCGGGGTAAAATCCCGGTTATGGTGGGAGGTACAGGCCTGTATGTCCGGGCGGTAATCGATCAATACAGCTTTACACAAACCGGCATTGACACAGGACTGCGGATGCGCCTGAATAAAATGGCTGAATCCGAAGGTTCCCCGGCAGTCCACAGCTTATTGGAAAAAGTCGACCCCCATACTGCCGCCAGACTCCATCCAAACAACTTAAAACGTGTTATCCGGGCAATCGAAGTTTACTATAAAACAGGAAAGCCTTTTTCCATACTTCAGGCCGAGGACAGCCTAAAGGCTGAAAAATACAATTTATTTATGTTCGGCCTGAAAATGAACAGGGAAGACCTTTATTTCAGGATAGGAAAACGTGTTGACAAGATGATTGCCGACGGTCTCGTTGAAGAAGTAAACAAATTATTGAAAGACGGCTGCAGTCCTGAACTCACTTCCATGCAGGGGCTGGGTTACAAGGAAATAGTCCCTTATCTAAAGGGCCTAACCTCGCTGGAAGAAGCTATATCTACATTAAAAAGAAACACACGCAGGTACGCCAAAAGGCAGATTACCTGGTTTGGCCATGACCCGCGGGTAAATTGGCTTGATACTGCAACTATTTCCGACCCGGCTAAAGAAATAATAAATGCGCGCAGAAGGAGTATAGTAGAGTAATGTCGAAGTTTTTTAAAGATAAAAATTTCCAAGGGGAGGGACCTCTTGTGACAAAGACTCAAATTAATCTTCAGGATGCATTCTTGAACCAGGTCCGTAAAGAGAATATTTCTGTGACCATCTTTCTGGTAAATGGATTCCAGCTTAAAGGGATGGTCAGAGGTTTTGATAATTTTACGGTGCTTCTGGAAAGTGAGGGCAAACAAATGATGGTTTACAAGCATGCTATTTCTACTGTTAGCCCGATGCGTCCGGTAAGCACGTCTTTTGTTGATCAAAAGACCACCTAATATACAAGATCAACTGTTCGCCAGATTAATTTTTGCCCTGGAGATGGCCTGCCGTACAGAATCCGGCGCCGGTCCTCCCAGCTTGCGGCGGTTGTCGACACAACGCTCAATTTTAATAAATTGAAAGACATCTTCTTCAATTAATTCCGAGAACTCTTTAAATTGAGCGAGCGTAAGGTCCTCTAAGGTTTTCTGTTCCTTTATGCAGTAATAGACTATCTGGCCGGCCAGGCTGTGAGCTTTTCGAAAGGGAACGCCTTTAACCGCCAGGTAGTCTGCAAGGTCAGTGGCGTTGACATATCCTCCGCTGGCTGCGGAGCGCATCCTGTCGGACTTAATTTTCATTGTCGAGACAAGCGGACAAAAAATGGACAGGCAATTCTTTACAGTATCTACAGAGTCAAAAATGGCTTCCTTGTCTTCCTGCAGATCCTTATTATAAGCCAGGGGAAGCCCTTTTAAAACGGTCAGCAGTGAAAGCAGGTTCCCGAATACACGGCCTGTTTTGCCGCGGATTAATTCGGCCACATCGGGGTTTTTCTTTTGGGGCATCATGCTGCTTCCCGTACTGTAAGAATCGTCAAGCTCTATAAAACCGAATTCCGCGCTTGACCACAAAATTAACTCCTCACAAAACCTGCTTAAATTAACCATGGTCAGCGCCGCTGCGGAATTGAATTCAACGGCAAAATCCCTGCTGCCGACAGCGTCGAGACTGTTTTCAGCCACTTTCGAAAAACCCAGTATGACGGCTACGTAATCCGGATCAATTGGAAGTGTCGTGCCTGCAAGGGCTCCGGCCCCAAGCGGCAGGATATCCGTGCGCTTATAGCAGTCCCTCAGCCTTTCCGCGTCCCTCTGAAACATTTCCACATAGGCCAGCACGTGGTGGGCCAGTGTCACAGGCTGAGCCCGCTGCAGGTGTGTGTACCCGGGCATCACAGTATCGACGTGCTCTTCGGCAAGTTCCAGAAGACAGTCCTGAAGTT
>JBAZGB010000056.1:0-15540 GCA_041653135.1 Eubacteriales bacterium
CCGTTGGACACTTCGACAACTGACCGGGGGGCTATGCATCCATATTCAGCGTTAAGTGGCATGACGGGGAACGTGGTAGGACTGGCTGAATCGTCAATCGTTTGATAATATTGTGACCGATCCTTATATATGATTAAATAATCAGCCATCCGGGCCATGCCGGTTATTGCTTCAGCATCGGAATCAATCGCAATGCTCCCGTCGACCGGGAAGTACGTCGGATCCGGACCGGCTTCAGTTACCCCAGATATCCATTGATAATTTGGATACGTTGGGTTTCCTGCCATAAATACGCGGGTATCATTTTTCCCGCCGTAAACAGCATGAATAGTACACTTGCCAATCAGATCAACGTCGGAACCCTGGGTTTTGCAAAATGTTTCATGATACCATTCAACCGTCAAGTTATTTGTGCCAAGTCCCGGGGATGCGGTCGTGGTGACTTCTCCGGTTACGATATTTACTGAATAATCCGCAGGAGTAGCCAGTAGAACACCGTTTGCATATACGGGGCCAATGTCTTCGGCTGCGGCAAATCCTGTGGCCGATAACTGAAATACTGTGTCTCCGACGGTCCCGGAAAAAGAGTCAATAGCACTATAAGACAGCGAATTATACGCCTCGTAAACTGTTGAAGTTGTTCCGTCCGGGGATCTCCCCAGGGTTACGGTCGGCGCATAGCTGTTATCGCTATGACCGTCAATAACATCGACCGCGCCGGTTGAGTCTACATATCCGTATGAGCTTTGGTCATACCAAAAACAGGTATCGTTAAACGTGAAAAAGTTAACCTGATCGCCACTCATTGAATTATACAAAGAGGTTAACGCGCCGGTTGTCAAATGACATGAATATAACTTGGTGCTATGCGCGACCAAATGGATGGGGTCAGTAACACCCTTGCGATAATAAAAGTATTCCCCCTTTACGCCGCCAGCAGTTCCGATGGTGTTGACCGCACTATACCCGGTTCTTTTTGTCGGAACCCCGCCATCGTCAAAGTTCATGTTAAGCATATCGGGTGATTGATTTTCTTGTATCTGGTCGGCAGTATATGCCGTGTTCATCCCGCCAGCGAAACCGGTCGGAAATGAATATGGTTTAGGCTCTTTGACTTTTGCCGGGTTTTTAATTATCCTGGGGTTGTACAAAAAATCACCACCCCGTCACATTCTGGATAAATTCTGGATAATACCTATCCGGTTTCTTGAGAGACGCTTTTCCAACCTCATATTGGTTTGAAAACATCACGGACAAGGTGGGATTCTCGGTTACTTGGAGCAATGCGGCTACTCCCAACATGGCCACATACACAGCATCAGAATTACAATCTAATGCCTGGGCATCATCGGTGACGTCAACTCCGCTATAAACGATTTCTGTGGGAGAGCGGAAATAATTCATCGCATATTCGCCAGTATCGTACCGGCTAATGCCTATTTTGCTTTCTCCGTCCAATAAATAGTATGGAGAGTACTTTGTCCAGTTGTCATTGATCCGGCGGTATACGTTTTCGAGGAACAAAAAGTTACTTGGCAACGAATATAAAAAATGTGGCCGATGCTGTTGAACGTCCGAATCTGTACTAAACGCATACGGATAAAGCTTCTCGTTGCGATAATTGAAAATATAGGATCCTTGAAAATATAGCCGGCAATTATTCGCCGTGGAACCGATGCCAGTGTTTCCTTTGTATTCTGCCAACCAGGTAATCGTTGAACCGAGGATATCCGTAGACAATGACGTCCACACACCGGCAATCTCTTCTTGAACATTGACGGTTGCTGGACCTTGGCATTCATAAAAATAAGCCTGTGCGCCGGCCAACTCTATGATGTCGGTGGTGGAATTCGGAACGTGCCTTTTTAGCGCGCTGGTGTCATATGAATATTCATTATCGATTGGGTTCTGGACAATATAAAACACAGCGGCCAGTAGTGACGTTTCCCGGGCAAGGTCAAGCAAGACCTCATTCGTTGCCGTGGCTGTCCGAATTTTAAGGTCAGCCGTTTTTGATGCCGCTAACTCGGTGCCGCGTGAACTATATTCGTCTATGAGTTTGAGAACTCCTTTACGGAAATCTCCATAATTCATGAGAACACCGCCCTATCTAATATAACAATACGTAAATTCGACGTTTGAAGCAGTCGAGGCCCGAACCGATAAGGTACCAGATGAGGTTACCGCATACGGCGGTGTAAACGAACCACCAATACTGGAGCCGACGATCATACTACCGCCAGTCGAGGACGCGGTTGCCGTGGGATTGATAAACGCTATCCCGCCGCGAATATCTATTAAAATCATTCGGCCATTAACAGCCAGATCGCCATTGCCGGTGCTTGACGCCGTAACTGCACCGGATTCAGCAAGAGTGTATTTCGGTATTACGAGCAAATTATTCACCCCTTCGCGGTGTTCTGCCAGGATTTTTCCTAGCTTTCGAAGTATTGATCCGCTCTTGTGGTTGTGGAGCGGGTTGTTCGTTCTTGTTTAACAGAGATTCAATCGATTCTAGCCGGGTCAGGATCTTGAACAGTAAAGCGGTGTCGGCATTATTAGAAGCATAAGCTCGGATTGCTTCATCATTCATCATAATCCAATACCAATCCGTTGATTCATCAGGTAATCCATATTAGATTGGCATCCCTGAAGATTGGCTTGCTGCATCATGATATTAAGAGCATTAATGTCAAACACGCCTTGGGTCGTAGTAACACAGCCGCATCCCGGGCATTGAACCGCTACCGGATCATGCAAAAGCAACTTGGTTATTTTTTGCGCTTCCAACTGGTCAATGCGCGTCTGCAATTCAAGTTTACGAGCGGCATATTTGGACTCCAACGCCGTACATTGTTCAGTTTCGAACCCATACAATAAAGCCGCTTTACAAAGGTCGCATTCATCTGGCAAAATAAATTCAATGCCCATTCCTTCTGCCCAACCGATGAAATATTCACATGATGGACGTTGATGGCCGTATTCTTCATTTACCGCCATGTCAACGCCCCACACGCCAATGGTTTCAATGTCTTCGCCCATTGCTTTTAGCCATATTCCATATGCTATGGCGTAACTGATTGTATTCGTGAAATACCGGCGCGGGAACATTTGCAGTATTGCTTCAAGCGGGTAAACTTCACAATTAAGACCTTCAATGTTTTCGCGAGTAATGAGCGCGCATGGCAGTCGCTTGAAATAGTCGAGATTGCCGCCAAAGTCCTTGGCCATCTGTTCGGCGTCATGTATTTCAAGAACATATTTGAGATTCGTTAAAGTGTTCGGGTCTATCGCTCCAAAAATGCCCGGACAAGCCCATATTTCCCATCCGTCTTGATTGTACGGTGCGAGATGTAAGGAAGTTGGAGCCGTCCCGATTATCGCAATTTTCCTACCCATGTTAGCCCCCTTACGGGGCGAGCCGAAACCCGCCCCTGATTTTTTAAGTGGATACAGTTGTTACGCCCGCGCCCGGATGTACAACCCAGCCGCTGGAACCTACCGCAACACAAATTGCAACATCGCCAGGACTGGCCATAGCCAAAATGCGATTCGTAAAATTGGTGGTACTGAAAAAACATACTCCAGTACTATTGGTGTAGATTAATGCTCCATAAGTGGAACCCAAGCCATTGCCAATAATATATTTAATCTGCCCCGATACAGGAGCCCCAAGCGTAAAATATCCCGTGCTGGTAAGGGTACTCGACAAAAACGAGACCCCGTACCCCAGCAGGGTGGTGCCGCTCGTCGACACCCCGCCGTTTTTATCTTCGACAGTCTGGTAACTTGTAGTTACCGTCATGCCGCTTACGCTCGGCGAACTGAATGTAGGCGAGTACAAAGTCGCGGCGTCTATCGTGGATTCGGTAACAATGCTAACGATGTTCCCACCGCTATCTCGAACGTGATGGTCTGCTGCTGCCATTATTCATCCCTCCCTTACGCCGGGACTGAAGCGTATAGACAGCGCCAGTCAGCGCAACCGGCGATAAACCTCGCGCGGGCTTTGGAAATGAGATTGTCGGTATTTTCGTCGACATACTGTTTCACCTGAAGCGGGGTTCTATCTAGGAAAAACAGCCCCATTTCTTTGGCATATTCGCTATCAACCAAATACCACGGATCGTTGGTGGCCGTGCCTTTGGAAAGCATATCCCAAATGACTACGTTCCATCTTCCGGCGTGGATATTGGTGCTGTGATCGGTGGTTCCCGGACGGCCAGATTCGGTTAATACGGAATCCATGACCAGCTTTTTAATAGGGGCATTGTTCGGGATAATAATCGTGTCGGGCTGAATACCTACAAGGTTACCGTCTTCATCGGTGAACTTCTGCATTTTTTCTTCAGCGGCACAAAGATTATCGTAGGAAAACACTACAGTATCATAATTGTCACTATTGGCTAGTGCAGAGCCGGTGACCTTCGAGGTATGCGACGTAGCCGCAATTGCTCCGCCATCCCAACAGGTATTGTCCCAGGTTCTGCCGCCCAAATCAAAGGTGGTTGCTGTGATGTTGTTGAAGATGGCTGCTCCGAATTTTTCCCGGATTCTGTGGTAAGACTTGACCATGTTTCCGCCGTGAAGCTTGCCCTTCGACAGAAGCAAATTATCTTCTACCATCGCCTGGGTCAACTCAGACGAAAGTTTCCATTCGTAGGGTTCCAAAACCTTGGAGTACCCTTCTTGCATCGAACCGCGAGGATAGGCCGCGCCTTCTCCAACGGGTTCCATATCGCCAAGAGAAGTCATGCCGCCGTATTTTGCACACCAAGTGTCAATGTCGTCCATTCCAAAAATATCAGCAAGCTTGGACCTAGCTTCCCAAAATTCGTTACGTTCTTCCATCCATTTACGGATGGGATACAAAGATTTTCCATATACACTATCGTTTAAGCCACTGGCTTTCGAAAATAACATTTATATATCTCTCCTTTCTTTAAGAAGTAGTTCTATAATCCGGGAAGGTTCCGCGGACTTTCGAATAAGTGGACGTAGTGCTGCCATCGGTTTCGAGGATCATAAAGCCGCCATATCCGGTCGAGGCGGTCGCGGTAGGCTGCAAGCCATAAGTCGAAATGGTTACCAGGGTTCCGCGAGAAGTTGCCGAGACGGTTGCGTCGGAAATAACACGGTATTCAGCACCATTCGGGATTTCGTATACCGGAACAATCGGAGTGGTGGAACCGGCCACGGTAGAGGCTGCAACAGCTGCGGCCACAATGAACTGCGCCGGTAAACAGGTATAGGCCATAGTCAAATATCCATTGGACAAATAAACCACTTCACCCACGGCAAAGCTTTCGGCGCTAGTACCCTTGAGATCGTGCCGCATCGGAGCTGAAGCGCCGGTGCGAGTTTTGACTAAATCAAAGGCCATTTAAAGTCACTTCCTTTTTTTTCGTTCAGCGTTTCGTTCTGCTCGATAATGTTTAACAATATCTGCATCAGTCCACGACTTATTAATTTTGCGATACATTGTAAATATTTCAGGTGGTACGGATGTGGTGTCTACTGAATTATTGCCAGATTTCTCTGACTTGAGATGCTGCTTTGACTGCGCTTGCGATTTTGCTGTTTTGGCTGCAACCTTGGCCTGCTGATTGGTAATTAAGTCAAGGTTTTCTTCGATCCAGACAGCTTTCAGGCTTTCGCCGGCCAGTACTCTTTGGGCTACGATTTCCCCCATCTTGTCGATAGTGGGAACCATGTCGCCAAATTTTGCTTTCAAGGCCTCAAAGTCAGACGTTACTCGGTTGCGGAACTGTTCAGACGCTTTGTCGCGTTGTGTTTGAGCTTCCCGGTCAGCATTTACGCTTCGTTCAAGCGCAATTTCGGTTTCGCGGATCTGCTCTTTACGTTCCATAACCATTTGCTTGGCTATGATTTTGGCAATGCCCGGGTCATAACCTTCTTTAATTTTTTCCTTTTCAATGTGGGATTCGTATGCAGGCAATTCAGCTTTGGCCCGGCCAATCTGCTGCGAAACCTGTTTATACTTGTCCTCTTGAACCTGGTTAGCCTGCCGTTGTTCCTTCGCCTCAATTGCTTCTAAACGAGCTTTAATTTCTTTGGCTTCACGTTCAGCGGCTTCAGTCCGACGGCGTTGTTCGGCGGCCCATTTATTGAGTTTGGGGTCTTGCCCTTTTCGGGGCCGCTCGTCTTCATCGTCATTATCGTTTTCGGATGACTCATCTTCTGAATCGTCAATATCAGAATCCTGTTCGGCATCATCCGCAGTAGGTTCTTCAGACGATTCTTCAAATTCAGTGTCATCCCAATCTTCCGGTTCGGCGGAGTCCGGAATGTTTACGCCTTCAAAATCTTTATCCATGATATTTCCTTTCTCTTTTTGCGCGTGAGAACGCGAATTTATTGTGGCGGGTTATTTACCCGTGCGGAGGTCTTTGCCCGTTTTTACATTGTTGGAACCGGGTACCCGCTTCACAGAATCACCTTTGATGGTCGGAAAACCGGTGTTCCCTACGGGATTCTTTGCGCCACTATTGCCGCTTTCTTTCTTGGCCATTTGCTCACATCCTTTCTGGTGATGTGCGGGAGCGGTCCGCCTATACGCTTATTGCCTAATACACCGTTTCGGTGGAAACGAATATAGAATGTTACTTCGGTGCAAGGGTGTAAATGGGGTAGTGCCCGCCGTCCGTGACTTGGCTAAAATCAGAAGAATTAGCAACCATGGTTATAATGTCAAAAGTGGTGTTCTGAAACACATACTGGATGCTGAAATCAGCGGGGATCCTGTAGTTATCCCTAATCAATTGTTCCAATTCCGCGATGCTCATATACACCCGACCTTTGCGGTTTTCCATGTTATTGCCCTCCTGATCCTGCTCCCGCTATTTCGCTTAACAATGCTTGCTGATCTTCTTTACTTGCCGAATTAAACAGAGCCTGCTGTTCTGGCGGCAAGTGCTGTAAAATAGCGTCCTGGTTCATACTTTTGGGGTCTTGCGTTTGCTGTGCAGCCATTGCTTTTTGTTCAGCCATCTTTTTTTGAACATCCTGTAAAATCTTGGTTGACATCGGGAAGTTTATCGTCTGCATAAATGACCAGAATTGTTCCATGTCAATATATTGATACTGCGCCAGTTGGATGGCCTGCGCCAGCAACCAGTTCTTGTCTTTTGGCAGACCTTCCACTCCCGACACGCCACGGAAGACAAAAGATATGTCGTACTTCCAGCCGTTGCGGCCATCTGGCTTGAGAAACATATAGCGGTTATATTCCGCTGATTCCGTGTCTCCGCCAATGTTCTGGGTAATGTATTCTCCGCCTTCGTCATCGAAAGCAAGAATGCGTTCGAATATGATCCGGTATAGCTGGCCATAGGAGTCATTTTTATTGAGATATTTTGAATTAAGCCTGCCGCCGGACTGCTGAACCTGTATCTGCTTGGCTATTCCCGTGCGCGCTGAAGCATCATTCTTGCCCAGCCAAGCATCGGTTATGCCAATCGAATCTTGTATTTTTTGGTATAAATATTGAGCCATGACTAAATCTTTTTCAATGTCTCCAGATAGACTCACTGGCCCGAGATACTGAAGCTCGGCTGCATCTCCGCGAACCACTTGATATAGATCGTTTGTCAGCTCAAATTTATGTTCCTTCAAAGCTTTGATTATCGTTCCGCCCCTGATTAGTTTCTCGACCATGGTGGATACCACTTTTTTGAGTGCATCTTGAAGGTCGCGAACTATATCAATATCACTCTGTCCTTCAAGTTGAAGGTTGACAGGAACATTTATCCGTGCTACTATGGGGTAAGTCTTCGGAATGAAATAAGGCACTTCGGTACCTGGGGGAATCATGCCATACGGAGTTTGAACGGCATATGCCAGCTTTTCGGTGTCGGTTATTTTGGTTTTAAAATGGTCGCTCCCACAAATTGGGCAGACCGTCTTGAATGTATCGTTGCCGCATTCCGTGCATAATGTAGGTTCGATATACTGTACTGCACTTTGTCCGCATTGCTGGCATACCGGCCCGAACATCTGCTGGCCACAACCGGCGCATGTTTCAAGCGGGGTAACTGCCGTGCCGCATTTCCGGCAAGCCTGAATGTCGTCGTCTTGAGGCTCGGAACATTCGGAACAAACGTCTATTCTGCGATAATAATAGCGCGGCAGGTTTTCAATGATGGTGTTGTTGACCCACGAGAACTTGCCAATATCGCCATCGTTGTCTTTTTCCCAGCCAACGCAAAGGGTGACTTTCTCGTCGGTATGAACCCCAACTTGTTCAGTATCGAAATATCTGACGCCTTGATATTCTTCACTTTCGGACTCGACGTCAACACCATACGCACGTTTAATATGCGCTTTACTGACGGAGTACAACACGATGAAGTAGTCAAGTTCTTCGATTTCCGTGGCTCCTTTTGGATATAGGAAGTTCTTTATATGTGGGTTGTCAACGCTAATTACACCGTCTTCATCGACTTTTACGTCAAACAAAGATGTACCCTGTATATAAGTGACGCGCTCATTGACATCGTTTAGGCGGGTCATTGGGAGATCGTCGACAATGTTCTTTACCATATTTTCGGCAATACGAGCCAATTCAATAGCACTTTGCTTTTTGGGGATGGCGCTCACATCAGGAATGGTACTATCGACCATGCCCTCAATAAATTCGTACACCGCATTGACCACTATGTTAGCTTGCTTTTTGACAGTATCGTCGCTGTTTATATCAGGATCGACGTCGTGGGTGCCATTGTATATCAGTTCTCGGTCATTGTATCGTTCCTCGTTGTAATCCGCCATGCAAGTTGTTAAACGTCCTTGCCATTTGCGCAACTTGTCTTGTTCTTTGCTCACTTATTCACCCACTTTTCCGTAAAGTCCATGTTTTAAAGCCCAGGCGTGTCGCTCCATAGGGGGGATCTTATAATAATCAGCCTCAATGTCTTTGGAAACCTTTTTCAATATGTTGGTTTCTTCGCATATTTGCGGGACCATGCTTTGTTGGCCGCGGATCGCATATGCAATGGCCAGAGCCATGACGCAATCATCATGTTTGCCGCTTTGGGCTTCAGGCCTGCCGTCTGCGGCCCGGACAAAGGTTAACATTTCTTCCAGGGTGTTAATATCATGTATCCAATGGGTCCACTCTCTGGCTACAGTCTGAAGTTCTCCGATGATGGATGGCCGGGTTATGCTCGTTGTCTCAAAACCATATGCGGGCTTTATCTGCTGCGTAATCCGGTCATGCGTTTCGCGCATATAGATTTTCCGATAACCCATGCGGGCCAGTTCTTTGACCGGGTGTTTGTCTTTATTGGTTTCTATGCCTATCAGCGCGTTTTCATACCATTCCCCAAGAGCAAAAGCATACCGAGCCAATAAATCTGAATCCGTATGGCCTCGCCACGTGGCCACCTGTTCGCCGGTCACGTTGTCCAGCACTTGCATAACCGAGAAATCGATTCCGCCTTCTGCCGTATCAACTCCAATGACATATGGCCGGCCCTTTATCGGTTCTTTGTAAACAGTTAAGTCGCCGTTTATATTAGGCCTGAAAGTGGCCGTCTTGGCTTTGCAATCCCCGAACGAATCCTGCTCACAGAAAACGTCGCCAACTTGGGGAGCCGTTTCTTTAACAGAATATCGAGTCCGGCACATTTTGAGATGCTCAAGAACTTTGAAGTTTTCAAAGACCGGGGTTCCTGTAGATAAGAAAGCTTCTTCTGGGCAAGACGGGTACTCCTGGTAGAAGGTGTTTATATCTCCGTTACATCGGTTCTGTATGGCTGTTTTGCGCCATTTTATTTGTTGAAGATTCAAACCATAGTTGATGATTAGTTTACGTTCAATTTCGTCCAGCTTCATGGCCGTGAATGCTTTTTCGATTTTCTCTTTGTTAGTACCAGCATTGATGTATTGCTTCCAAAGCGTTTGCTCTTTAATCGTCAATGGCTCCATGTACTCTTTGTGAGAAAACCAGGGGATAAACAGCGGAGTAAAACCATTGACACCCTTCACGGCGTTTTCCCACAGATCTGCAAAAAAGTTAAACCCTTTGGCAGTAGACTCTATAAAGATCATGCCATTATTGGCGGGGACGGCCTGCATAAGTGATGTCATTGTTGACTTGGGATCTCCGGGCCATTTAGCCAATTCCGATAGATGCAAATAGTTGATAGTATAAGAAGACCCTGCCGCTTGGTTCTTGGCGGTTTCTATGAGTATTTTGCTTTGCAGTCCAGGAGGATTGCCGTTATTGTGCGCCGGTTTGGACGGATCAAATGTCGGATTTTCAAAGAGCAAGCCTTTGCCACGGGCCAATCTAACAGCGGGCTTTATCATCTGCGGCGAGTACTGGTAATACCGCAATGCGATGTCGTTAATGTTTACTGCACTATCTTCGTCGAATGAAACGATCATGCCAATTTTGAGCCGTTCAAACTGGACTCTATGATAGATGATACCCTCTATGTCGGTGGAAAACCCAATCTGGCGGGCCTTCAGGATTATGACCATCAACGTGGGTCTGTTTTTGGGATCTGGATATTTCTTTTCCCACTCGTCTACAATTTTATGAAGTTCTCTTTGACCATCGTTTATAACGAACGGGACTATCTCGCTGTTCTTGTCGCGTATTTTCAAACAATTTTCAAAGTATAAATCCCGGTCCCATATCAGTCGCGCTATAGCTTCTTTGCGCGTCGAAAGCATGGTTTTGCGGGTGTACTCTTCACCCTTGATGGCTTTCATCTGTTCAAATTCAGCTTCCCGCTCATATTGCTCTGCCGTCTTCGGTTTAGGCTTTGGCCCAGGCTTTTGGCGGGGAGCATTAGGATCTTTTTTGCGCGGCATTGTTAGTTTTCCTTTTTGCTTATTGCTGCATTAAGTTCTGCGATGAAGCTGTCTGCCGTATGGTCAAGGCCAATCTCGGTGCGATCGGTAAACCCGAAGTTCTTCATCATGAAGATGACAAACGCAGGGTTTCCATTATGCAAAATGCCCCAAGTTTCGTATTGCTCATACAATTTAATCAAAGCTTCCTTGGTTATATCGGCAACAATTTCCACGCCCGGCGATTCGTTTAAAGCCCAATCCTGCAACCTTCTGAATTCATGACAGCCAGCGGCCCGGGTCAGGCCGGTGATCGTCGGCGGGTTGCTTTTATTCGGATGTTCTTCAAAGTACCGGGCGAAAGCCTCCCGCAGTTCTCCGGAGTTTTTATTGGTATATTTTCGCGACCACAATGCTCCGTTATTATTTTTACATTCAGCCATGTTTACACTCCTTTCTAATATGCGATAAAGTGGATGTTATTTGTCCCCTTTAGCAACTTTAAAAAGATCGATCTTGTTTTCCTTAAAAAACGCCATCAATCCATTACCAAGAGATGTGCATAAATTTTCCGAATATTCCTCTGAATAGTTGGCCCCGGTTGTCCACAGAATAGCATGTACCAGTTCGTGGAAAAAAACCCCAATCTCAAGTTGTGGGTTCATGTCTGCGCTTAATGTAATCTCAAGATCATGGGAGGAAAACAACCCCAGAGTAGCGTCGCCTTCATACTCCAAGTCCTCTTCATACTTGACATCCATAACATACGGGCCAACCTTAATTGTTTTTGGAAACCTCATGCTATCCCTCCCGCTTGCTCAAATATTCGTTCAACGCCAAACATATAACATGATAATAAGTATCTCGGCTAGATCTTACAACCTCTTCTAGTCTCTCGGCTATGTCTTTAGGCAAAGCAACACTTGTTGAAGATTGGTTAATGTCTTCCAGTTGGTCCATACAAATACCTTTCTTTTAAAGAGCACGGCCCCCACCCCGACCGAAATCGCCCTTTCGTTCACACCCACATAATCACTTATGTATGTTGTGGTTGGCCTATGCCACTACCCTAGCCAACCCGTGCGGCATCTCCGTACACCGCCGCCCCGCTATCTTTATGTATGACTTGCCGTGGTCCGCATTGTTAAGAGGCGTGGCAAGTTCTGTCAATTAACCACCAATCCCAATAAAAAGACATCTCGGATCAAGTACCCCTAATGCATACCTAATTCTGCCAAAAACAAAGGGATGTTCATATCTTATTCTTAAAGGAGTTCTGTTAGCTTGAACTAATCCGGCTTTTCTAGCGTATACAGAATCAATAACCACCCAGGTACCCGCTCTCAAAGAGGGTATCACGATAATATCGAACGGTCGCTTAAGTTGTTCCACCGCTTGGTAAGCTAGCTCTTTGTCGTATTGAGAGACTATCAATAAATCGCCTACTAAACCGAGCGACTGGCCAGTAGTGTCTTTTTGATTGGCAATCGTTTCTAATGCAATTGATAAACTGGCAACATTTAATTTAATATTCCGGCTGTTGCCGGGGCCAGCAAGCGGTCCGCCTCCTATAATGCGGGCATCCTTTTTGGTAGCGTTGTTAATAATATCAGCCATATTTTTTTGGCGTTCAGCAAAGCACTCGCCAACTACGTTTACCGCCGCCAGCTGGATCTCGTCTAAACAATTTAAAACTCCAACATCACCACGGTATCGGTATTCATTGAGTTCCACAATTAATAAACTACCGAATTCATTTCCAGCAAAATCGGCGATTTTTTTAGCGGAATCGTAAATATCGTCTTGTCGAAAAATTCTCTCAACCCGATCTCCGAACCGTTCCTCAATTCGGTGAAGTTCCGGATATCCTACGCCCTCAATGTTTTTAAATATAATCTGCATGTAATGTTTTGCCTTTCGTGGATTCTATTTGGTCGCAGATAGTCCCGCCCCTCTATCCGCGTTGACCGGCAGTCACACCCGGCCCCCATGACCTTAAAATTTAGAGAAAGCCAAAGTCCCCACATCACTCTCTTTGGCTATTTTGACACTGTCCTCTTTTAGTGCCACCCACGTTCATCACTGTGCGCATAAAGTGATGTGCCCAACAATTTGCTTGCAAGTTTGTCTAGGCTATGTATGTTCCGGCTGATCTTTTTATGCGTCAGTCGGAATCAGGATCAATCGTTTCTTTGTTGTCAAAGACCTTGCGGAAATCTTCTGTGATTTTCCCACCATACTGAACAAAATCTGGATGGATCACTATACCACGATGTTCTCCATCTACTTCAATATACCCTACAATGCGTTTGCGTTCAAATAGTTTCTGAACTTTATACCGCGTGTTTCTGGACATACACATCATGCGTTCAATCTCGGGCCACGTCATAGGCTCTCCAGGTCGTCCACAAAGACCATCGCCGGTCACAACATTGGATTCCCATCCGGCATGCACACACATCATCATAATGGTTCTGAACTCAATGTCCGATAATGCCATGAGCCGCTTCTGGGCTTTTTGTGATATTTTTAGTTGGACATGCTTCGGAGTTCGCCCGTGCCGCTTTTCTTTGGTTTCCCATTGGGCCAGAGTCTCACCAGGTCTTACCACTATTGTCTCGACTCGTATGGCCTGCCCAGTTTCTTCGTCATTGTATTCGCGGGGCGGCCTCAGCCGGTTAAGAGCCATAAGGGAAATTACCAAATTCTTGTATCAACATAGCGCGAACAAAGCGATCGCGCATCTGTTTCCACAATTCTATCTTCGGCCTGTTAAGTTCTGTCATAGCCATACTGCCACCAGGGTCGCCCAATGGGCACGGATACCGGCCACTATAGATCATGCGCAATTCACTCTCGCGTTCTTTTCTCGCGTCAAGCACTTCGTACTCCGGGGCGAACTGTTCTAGTCCAATATTTATTCTTTCGTCCATCAGTTCTCCTTATTGGAATTCTTTTCGGAGGATGTCGGAACAAAAATGCTCGCATGCAGCTTGCCAAATCCTCTGTTCCAGGGAGGTCTTCCGCCGCTCTTTAGTCACCGTGCAATCGCATCCCGGACAGGGAAAACTTTCGCCAAATTCTGTGACCAGTTCATGCCGCCGACGTTCCATCTTGTTAGCGTGTTCATATATCGGAGCATAATCATTGATGTCATAACTCTTCTTGCTCGTCGTTATATCCCCTTCATTATTCGTCGAAATTAACTCTTTTGTGATTGGAAAATTCATGATTCAAAGAGTCCAGGACAAAGGCTTCTTTTGCCATTTCCCATTGGGCTCTCTGGTTTTCTTGCGGGCAACAATACCGCTGTAAAAATTGGACCTCCAGTTCGTTGCGGCGTTGTGCCTTCCGGTATTCAACCCCATACATGGGCGCGTAGTCTTCAATGTTAACGCTTTGGTTGTTCATTTAGTTCTCCGTTTCCTCTTAATAATAAAGACCGAGTCCACGGCCATATAAATCGAAGGCCCATTCGCCAAACTCTTTTTGCATTGCGTCAACTACAAAAGCCGTTTGGCTATCCATCCACTTCTGGTCAACGCAAACGTCCTCTTTTACGTCGGGCCTTGGATATCGATTAGCAAACTTGGTTCTTAATTCTGTAACTCTAGCACACATAGTCAAGGGAACTTTTAGGCCTTGCGGAAAAGGATTATACTTATCAAGTAGGCATTCCAAGTCAAAATTACTAACTTCGTAAATCTTATTCCATCTTTGCCCCCTTGGGTAAAAAGCATGCTTATTAAACAGATTGTTAATAAAAAAACTTGACATTTGCAATCTCCTAAAAAACGGATTGTATTTTTTACGTACAATTGAACACTTTTGCCCCTTTTTGTGTTCATTTCGCGTGCACCATTCAAAGCCCGTATATACCGAAGGTTGATGCCGTTTTCGCCCCCTAAAATCGCTTCACATATCTATTATATCTAGGGGATGTGATATTGAACTCGGTTGTCAAAGAACACTCTCAAAAAAGTAACCTGACCTCTACTTTTAACATACCACATTGGAGCCATAAATTGCAACAGCAAACCCCGCTATATCGGCCTTTTTATAGTGTCAGTAATATATATTCTAACCCATTTTTGAATCAGATTGGACCAGGCAAATTCGAAAGCGGCCTTTTATGTGTTGTGAGTATATGGGGAAGTCCGATCCATACCCTACTCATACGTATATAGGGGAGGGGGTCAGGTCACATATACCCCCCCGGGGTATCCTAAATATAAGAATTGGGAATGGCATAATTATAGCACTGGAATATGGATCATTAGCTTATGCCCTACATACACCAACTAATCATGGGTTGGGATAAAATTAGTTATGTAAATAAAATAATGATATTATCTACATGACTAATCATAGGGCAAGGGTATGTATCTATATATGATCACGCTTACTGAATGTACGCGAGCAGACGCGAGCAAGTGACAGATCTGTAGAGACATGCCGCTGCTGGACATGGACTCGCTCTGCTTTTAGGGAGCAGCTCGTCCAGTCCGCAGCCTGATCGATGATAATACCAGGCCTTTTTAACGCCGGGAAACGGCTGACATTGGCACTTCCCGGCCTCGAACCTTACATATAATACATCTTGATACATGCTATAGCAAAAGCTCTAAATATTATTTATACCCAGAGGGGGTATGCTACTGTAGGCCAGATGTGATGGGTGATGCGAGATGCATGTATCTGCGGATATTATGTTGTGCA
>JBAZGB010000057.1:0-4087 GCA_041653135.1 Eubacteriales bacterium
CACAGGGTTAACGCCTCTTCGTTTTTTCTGTTATACTTCTTCCTCAAAAAAGAAAAACCCTTGTAAGGGTCATTTAATTCTATCCGTTTAGGCTAGTTTGGGTTCATTTATTGCTAGCCGCAACAGTATGGGTGGCAGAGCCATCGAAATTTTCAATGAAAAAGGTATAGAAGTTATCGTTGGAGCAAGCGGGGAAGCAAAAGCAGCGGTAACATCATATCTGCAAGGTGCGCTGAAATCTACGGGTTCTGTTTGTCACGAGCATCAATTCCATGATGACTGTGGAAATTAAAATGTTGATGCTGCTCGCTGAATCGGACACCAAATGAAAGGAGAGTATTTTTCTTGAAAGCAACAGTTGATAAAGAAAAATGTATTGGTTGTGGACAATGTGTAGATATATGCCCGGTTGAGGCCATAAAAGTCGACAATGATATTGCGGTTGTAAGTGATGAATGCATTGAGTGTGGGGCGTGTGCGGACGAATGCCCTACTGAGGCAATATCATTATAAACATGATTGGCTATCAATAAATTATGTGCTCTGCCTTACACTATCAATCGTGGAAAAATACTAAAAATAGAACATTTAAAAAAAATGATTACAGCCCGAAGGGGATTCCAGGTAGAAAAAAAATAATCATATAAGGGTCAATAGCTGTAATGATGGAAAGGAAGAGTTAGATGTCAGAGAATGTATGTGCAGACGAAACTTCGAATGCGAAACCAGGGATTCTTGAACAGAGTGAGTTTAACAATATCAAACATGTGATTGCGGTAGTCAGCGGCAAAGGGGGGGTCGGCAAGTCTTCAGTCAGCGCTTTGCTGGCGGTTGAATTAAACCGGCAGGGCTATAAAGTGGGAATATTAGACGCAGATATTACCGGGCCAAGCATTCCAAAAATGTTTGGATTAACCAGTCCGCCTGGGGTTTTAGATAATCGTATTGTTCCAGTTAGGACAACTTACGGTATCCTTGTCATTTCATTAAATTTATTCCTTATGGAGGAAGACGAGCCTGTAGTCTGGCGCGGTCCGCTGCTTGGAAGCGCTGTCACACAATTCTGGACGGATGTCATTTGGGGAGAACTTGATTACTTAATTGTAGACCTGCCGCCGGGGACAGGCGATGTACCGCTGACAGTTATGCAGTCTCTGCCTTTGTATGGATTGGTAGTAGTTACATCCCCTCAGGACCTGGCTTTAATGGTTGTTAAAAAGGCTGTTAAAATGGCCGGGCAGATGAATATTCCGATTTTGGGAATGGTTGAAAATATGAGTTACTTAACATGCCCCGACTGCGGGAAGAAAATAGATCTGTTCGGACCCGGCAAGGCACAGGAAACAGCCCGTGAAACAGGCATGAAACTACTTGCGGTACTGCCGGTTGATCCTAAACTGGCTAAGTTCAGTGATTCCGGCCAGATAGAACTATATGATGTTAACCCTTTTAATGAAATTAACTTAATTAAAGAATAGCTATTTAAAGTAGGAGGTTAAATTAATGAAAATCGACGGCTGTCATGGCAAAAGCAGGGGGTGTCAGGAATGAAACTGGCCATCAGCGCAGAAGGAAATAGTATTGAGGCAAGAGTTGACGCCCGCTTTGGCAGGTGCGAATATTTTGCAATTACGAGCGAAGATAAGGAGCAGTGGGAATTTATATCCAACCCCGGTGTATCCGCCGGAGGGGGAGCGGGTATCCATACTGCCCAGGAATTAGTCAACAGGAAAGTCGAGTGTGTGCTGACCGGACGCATTGGTCCCAATGCGATGGCAGTATTGCAGGCTGCAGGTATAAAAGTATATACGGGAGCATCCGGGACGGTTCGGGAAGCATTTGAGCAGTATAATAACGGTCTTTTAGCACTATCTACTACAGCCAATGCCGTCCCTCACGAGGGTATGGGCAAGGGAAGAAAGTAGGAGTTAAAATGTTTATTGCTATAGCCAGCGGTAAGGGCGGTACAGGTAAGACCACTATTGCAACGAGCCTCGCTCTGGCAATCAAAGAACAGTATAAAGTACAGTATATCGATTGTGATGTTGAGGAGCCAAACGGCCATATTTTCTTAAAACCGGAATTCACACATAAGGAATCCGTAACCGTGCAAATTCCGCAGATCAATCTTTCTAAATGTACCTTTTGCGGCCGTTGTGCTGATATATGCGCTTTTCACGCCCTAGTTGTACTTCCGGGAGATGTTCTGTCTTTTGCAGAGCTCTGCCATAGCTGTGGTGGTTGTATGTATTTTTGCCCTGAAAAAGCAATTTCACCGGCAGAGCAGGAGATCGGTTGGATAGAAGGCGGGTTGGCTGATGGAATAGAATTCATCCAGGGGCGCCTGAAAATTGGCGTTGCAGTCAGCCCTCCACTTATCCAGGCAGTTAAAAATAAGCGCCTGCCCGGCGCGGCAGTTATAGCAGATGTTTCACCGGGCACCTCCTGCCCGGTAATTAAGGCGGTGGAAGGCGCTGATTTCTGCATACTTGTTACTGAATCAACTCCCTTTGGCCTTCATGACCTAGAACTGGCATTTGGAATGATTCAGGAATTGAAGGTCCCCGGAGGAGTGGTTATTAACCGCTCGGACGGCAAAGACGAAGACGTAGAAAGGTTTTGCAAGGAAAAAGGGATTCCATTGCTCATGAAATTTCCCTTAAGCCGTGAGATTGCAGTTAATTACGCCAAGGGATTGCCGTTGCTGTCAGTTCACCCACAGTGGAAGGGAAAATTAATTTCTTTGTGGGAAAAGTGTGAGAGGATGGGACGAAATTGAAGGAACTGGTGGTTGTCAGCGGAAAAGGAGGCACAGGGAAAACCTGTATTGTGGGTTCTTTCGCTGCGGTTGCCCGCAACAAAGTTCTAGTTGACTGCGACGTAGATGCCTCCAATCTGCATCTTCTGCTAAAGCCGGAACGAAATGATCAAAAGCCCTTTTACGGGATGCCGAAAGCAGTGATAGACAAGGAAAAGTGCAGTGAATGCGGGATTTGTGCAGACCTTTGCCGTTTTAACTCGATTAAGGAATTTGAAGTAAACTCATTGGCATGTGAGGGATGCGCCGTCTGTTACCATGCCTGTCCTAACGGGGCTATCCAAATGGCTGAGCATTTATCAGGATACCAGTATATTTCTGATACGAGGTTCGGCCGGCTTGTACATGCCCAATTGAATATAGGGGAGGGCAATTCCGGCAAGCTTGTAGCCGCTGTCCGTCAGCAAGCGAGGAAAACTGCAGCGGATAATCAATGTGATCTCATTATCACCGATGGTCCGCCGGGTATAGGCTGCCCTGTTATTTCATCTCTTTCAGGCGCAGATCTTGCCCTGATTGTAACTGAACCTACGCTGTCCGGTCTTCACGATATGGAAAGGGTACTTGACCTTGTGGATCATTTTGAGGGAAAAGCAGCGGTTTGTATTAATAAATTTGATTTAAGCATTTCCAACACTGGAGAGATTGAGCGCAAATGCAAAGAAAAGGGTATTCCTGTAGCTGGAAAAATACCCTATGACAAGGAAGTAATTGAGGCTGTCCGCGCAGGTTGTCCGGTGGTTGAATACACAAGCGGGAAAATCAAAGACAGTATATTAGGGCTCTGGGATGAAATAAAGAAACAGCTTTTCCTGTAAAAAAACAGTAATAGTTTTATCAATTGATTGAAGATTACCTATGATTGAAGATTACCTATGATCGGAGATTACCTGTAAGATGAGCTATAATCATGTGCCGGACGATATGTGGGAGAAGTTAGCATTAGATTTCGCAAAAAGGTGGTTATCCCATGATGGTTTGTGGTTTCAAGCGGTTGAACGCCGCTTTGGAATAGATGAAGCGATTGCTTTAGATATTGATGCCTGTGAGAAATATACCGTTTTGGAAGCTAAACGAATTATGAGTCTTCTAGAAATAGAAGAAGGCGGAGGCTTGGAATCACTGGAACAATGCCTTAAATACCGCATGTATGCATTTTTAAACGAACAGGAAATTATCCGTCCCGACGAGAAAACATTGATATTTCGCATGAATGAATGTCGGGTATAGTCCGCACGTAAAAGAAAAGCAATGGAACTCTTCAAATGT
>JBAZGB010000057.1:4097-15375 GCA_041653135.1 Eubacteriales bacterium
AATGTAAACCGGCCGGCTTGGTTGAATACAGTATGTTTGCAAGTACGGTTGATAAAAGAATTGAGACGAGATGTATCGGATGTCCCCCGGATGAAGTGCCCTCAGATAAATGGTACTGTGCATGGGGGTTCATAATTAAATAGAAATTTTAAGAGCATTCCTGTAACCCGGGGCAGGGAATCGCCGCCGTTGTAAACGGCCCGCTAACTGAAGCGCTCGTGATGATTGGATTGGCCGTAACTGCTTTACCTATTTTTGGTAAGTGGAATTAACATCGGCACTTCTTTTTGATATTCGATGTAAGCATTTCCAAACTCTAAAACAAGTTTTTTTTCCTCTAGTATCGTTCCTATAACGATGTATATAGTCAGCAATGTGTTTACAATAATATCCACCATACTGAAGGTCTGGCACCATAAGAATATTATTAAAGCTGTATACATCGGGTGCCTAACTATCCCCAACAGCCCACTTTTTTTAACTTCATGATTAAATTTCTTTTTCTTCATAGCGTTTAATATTTGTCTAATTCCAAAAAAAGATAAAGTATCATAGTTGAAGAAAAAAGCCCAAAATAACGTTAACAAAGAAACACAAATAAGCATATAGCGAATAATATTAAAAGGCCATGTATAATATATAATTACTTCATTATCTAATTGTGCTGTAAAATTAATTAATGGAATAAATAAAAGAATTGAGATTAACACGAAAAATAGTCTGTAAAAAGCGTAATAGTTTTTCAATAAACGGGTTATAAGATTAGTAAATTTGATGCTGATTAGATAACTATGAAGTGAACAGTATCCTATCCACAATATTGATATTAACAAATATTTCATTATTAAACTTCTCCCTAACCCCTCCGGTAACCGGCCATTTCCGCAGGGCTATTAATTCATCAGTAAAAGTTCCGAACGTACCCCTTTTACGTGCTTTTACCCCCTTGTTTAATAAACTAGCAGCAAACATCACCCTTATCGAATTTTCCTTTAATCACAGCGTAGGCGCAGCCCACACCGGCCGCTACCGAAATGGCGGAAAAAGGGCAGTTCATTGCGCATGCGCCGCACTCCATGCAGAAGTCCCTGTCCTGGATGGAGGCCTTTCCATTAATAAGCTGAAACACCCCATGCGGGCAAACCTCAGCGCAGATCCTGCACCCGGTGCATTCCTCTTCGTCAAGCTCCAGCGTAACCACATTTTTTAAATACTTCAAGAAAGACACCTCTTATAAAATAAACTGATTCAAGACCAGCAGGACAACTCCCAATCCCGCTGAAATTATTGCTGCGGGGAGCATAATTCTTAACTCCCGCTGGACGCCTGATAGAGAAGTAAAAGTGCTTGCGCCGGTGAAATTAACCGCCAGGTAGGATGACAGGGCTGGTAAAATAAGAAAGTAAACCAGAGCTTTATTCCAGCCGGACGGCATAGCCGGGGAAGAGTATAAAATAACGGCAACAGCCCAGATCAAGCCAAGCAGCCAACCTTTCCAGGCAAAAGAACGGCCCGGTATCCAGGGCAGCAGGGCAGGCGTCAATACGCAGCCCGCAATAATTGCCCCGAGGTAAGGAAGCGTTGCTGAAAAAGAAACGGACCATATTTTAAGAAGGTTTAAAATGAATATGACAAGGTAAGCGGCAATGACTGGTTTGATAACCCTGACCAGTTCCATGGGTATAAGCACAAGCCTGTCTGCAAAACCAAAGTTAACCCTGCGCATCTGCGGGGTAGCTTTCATGCCTGCGTTAAGAAAATCAGGAAGATCGCAGGCTCTTACCGGGCCATAGACAACCCTGAAACCGGACATTCTTAGCAATTTGTGGGCAGCCACCCCTGTTGCGCTTAGCTGCGGCAGCACCAGCGTCCTGTGTGAGACAACCCAGGAAAGGTTGGTTACGGCAATCATCCTGGCTATCTCAGACGCGCTGAAGGTTCCCTTTCCGGCGGAACACCAGACGTTGACGCCTCTCGTGTTGATGACCAGCACCCAGGCGTTGACTCCTGATATCTCCTTTCTCAAACGGTCAAAAGTCATTTTGTAATTGGCCGTTACCAGTACCGGGGAATCTTCACCGGGTTCCCCGACCCCGTATAACCCGGGAGCAACTTTATATTCCATCCGGTTTATACCCCAGCGCACTTTCCACGAATCCAGAATGTCCTTTGTGGAAAGTTTTGTTGAGATGATCGGAATTTTCCCTGCCAAAGTAATCTTATATCCTGTGATCCACCAGGCGTCGGTTGGAAGAAGAGGAACCTCCTCCTGCAGATCAGGGCCTCAACATGTTTCACGCAAAACATCTTCCTCAACTGCCAATCTTCTCACCCCTTTAGTAAATTTTAAAGCTACAGCAGCAATTGAAACTGGTCGTTTAAGGCCGAGAGATATTCTTTCAATGTCTCTTCTTTAAAATAATAGTAGTTCCACCTGCCCCTGGTTTCCTCCCGGATGAGATCGGCTTCCTTTAATTCCCGGATGTGGTAGGAGACCCTTGATTGAAGCAACCCCGTATCGTCAACAAGGTGGCAGACACACAGCCACTTATCTTCACAGCATTTTTTGCCGGCGATTCGCCTGAGTATCTCCAGGCGCAAGGGATCAGATAAAGCTTTGGCAATTTTTAAAACGTCCATCATTTCACCTACTATTTTAGATGATATCAAAAAAATTTGATGTGTCAATACGTAAATAATCTCCCTAAAAAAGTTTTAGTTTAACAGGGTTGTATATTAACAAATTTGGTCAGTTTGGTTGAGGAGTACTGTCTCTCCCGGAAGTACTATTTTTTAAAGTTAAGAAGGCGTAAGCAGACTGTGTTCAGTTGCTGTTTCATGCATACGGCCAGTATATTGACTATGGCTTGGATTTAAAAACATCCCGGTTTTCTATAAAATAATTCATACCGGACCAGATTGTCATTACCAGCGCTAAATACATTGCCAGACTGCTTATTTGAAAATTAACCAGATGAATAAGTGAATCTCTTAACAGCACGGCTATAATAGCTGTATACTGCGTAACTGTTTTTATTTTTCCAAGAGAACCGGCGGGTATTAGAACTCCCTTGATTGCGGCAAGGACTCTTAACCCTGTTACTAATAACTCTCTCCCTACTATACTCACAGCTATCCAGGGCGGAAGACCGCCGATGCTGACTAAGATTATAAGCCCGGTCGAAACAAGAATCTTATCAACAACCGGATCTAAAAACTTGCCAGAAATTGTTTCTTGTTTATTTTTCCTGGCAATGAACCCGTCGAGGTAGTCTGTTACGGCGCCGACAATAAATAAAACAGCAATAACATAGCTGATAAAAGGCGATTTTATTGAAGCGGCCAGGAGCATAAAAGGAACTAAGAACAACCGGGCTAATGTCAGGCTATTTGGCAAGTTCATGATCTAAACCTGCCAATAAGTCCTGATCGCGTACATTTGATTTATTCATTGAATTTCATCCTTCCAGAGTTTTAACAACTGAATGGTTTTATTTTTCTTGCTTATGGAAAATAACTTTTCTTCTTGATCGATATCATCCATAAATCCCAGCAGATCTTCGGGCCTGTCGATATCCCCAATCAAATCCAGCAAATAATATCTAATGCCAAACCTGTCACAGGAAGTCAGAGTTTCTTCCAATACTTTATGGCTGCCCCATGAGATATCTTCAAAGATCCTGTCTTCCGGGTATTTCATTCCCATCAGGTAGTAGCCTCCGTCTTTTGCCGGCCCGATAACCAGCTGATAGTCCTCAAGAAGGTCAAGAGCCTTGGCCAGATGTTCCGGTGATAGAGCCGGTATATCCGTACCGGTTAAAATAACCGGAGCGTAGTTTCGTCCAAAGAGCTGCTGTATAGCGGCAAGCATTCGCTTGCCCAGGCCACCATCCGGTTGTACGATAATTTGCGCGCCTTCGAGGTTAATCATCTTCATTCTGTCAATTTGACTTGCCGGAGTTAAAGATAAAAAAATCTCCAATTCCGGAAGTTGTGCCGCTTTCTCTATCGTATCCTCCAGGAGAGCCCATTGAAGAGCCTCCCGCTGTTCTGGTGATAATATGCCGCTCAGGCGGCTTTTCCCTTCGGGTGAAGGTACCCTGGACATTATTGCTATAGCTGGCTTCACTGGATATATACCTTCCTGAACAAAGACATGAGGTTATCTAAAAAATCTTGAAGGATTTTAGAAAAATAACCGAGAACAAATTATTATGATTAATAGCAAGCCTGTCAGTATCATCATACCGACCTTCAACGAGGCCGGGACCATCAGAGGCGCAATCGAACACTTAAGACCTTTTTCCAAGGCTGTTGAAGTCATTGTTGCAGACGGCGGCAGTGATGACGGCACACCGGACCTGGTTGAATCAGAAGTCAGGGTAATAATAGCCTCCAGGGGCAGAGCCCTTCAAATGAATGCCGGCGCCCAAAAGGCTTCAGGCAATGTGCTGCTGTTCTTGCATAGTGACACCAGATTGCCCCACAGTTTTCTGGACCAGCTGAATTTAGCCCTGGCCGACAGCGGTTTAGTAGGTGGAGCATTCAAAATGAAAATTGACCATCCCGGTTTGTTTTTCTACCTTGCGTCAGCCGGCTCAAACATAAGAGCCGCTCATGGAATCTATTTCGGGGATCAAACGATCTTTATCCGAAGAGATGCCTTTATAAAGATCGGTGGTTTCCCTCCCATTGAATTAATGGAAGACTGGGAATTCTCCCGCAAGATGCATCAGGTTGGAAAGACAATGCTTTTGGCCGGACCGGTCAAGACTTCCGCCAGACGCTGGCTCATTCATGGAAAGTGGAAAACTGCCTGGCTGATGCACAAGATGAAGATACTTTATCTTTTGGGAGTAAGTCCGGCTGATCTTAAAAAGATGTACGCCGATAGACGTTAGTGTTATTAATCCCTGTCTTAAGATGGGAGATTTTTCTCACTAAAAAAATCTCCCATCTTACCATACTAACTGGATTAACCAATAATATTCCGGCGCAGGGAGTATAGGATAGATATAATTGATTTTTTCTTAATTTCTTTAATAAATCATTATTTGTCCACTTTCAGTGAAGAATTGCCCGCCCAGCTGTAAAAAGACGCATCGTAATTCCTTGTTTTTTCAAAGCCTGCCATACGTAATAAGAGCGACATGTGGGCAGAACGTATTCCTTTTGTACAGTAGGTAACAATTTCGTCCCCGGGTTTTAAACCGGCTTTTTCAAATAAGGCTTTTAATTCATCCGTACTTTTAACCGTCCCGTCAGAGTTAAGGACGCTCCCAAAAGGGATATTAATTGCGCCGGGCAAATGTCCTCCCCTTGCCTCGCCGTAATCAGTAGCGCCGCCGTACTCTTTTTCAGACCTGGAGTCAACTACTTTAACCTTGGTTAGGTTTTCAGCAACCCACTCTGTGCCGGCGTTAAGATTCTCATCTATCGCGGTGATACTGAAGTTGACCGGGGTAATCGTCGGAGTATCATCGCTTGTTTCATTTTTGGCATCCTTCCATGCTTTCCATCCGCCGTCAAGCATTTTTGAGTCAGCAACGCCGGCCATTCTAAGCATCCACACAATCCTGCCGTCTTCTCCCCATCCTGACGGGTCCGCATAGACGATTACTGTTTTTTTGCCGACAATACCTATAGAGCCGATCTTCTCCGCAAGTTTATCTTTGGGCAGAAGTGTGCCCCAGTCCGGCTGGCCGGGCTTTCCTGTTACATTGGCGAATTCCTGCCAGGTAGCGTTGATGGCGCCGGAAATATGGCCTTTTTTATAATCATCCGCGGTCCTTGCGTCAACTAGAATCACGCTGCCGATGTTATCTTTCAGCCAGGAAACGCTGACAAAATATGCGCTTTTTGCATTGTCCATGGAAACGTTTGAGTTCTGCGTTTTAGTCTGGCTGCAGCCTGCCAGGCTGGCAATCAATAGCAGCGCGACCAGTGATAAAATTAATTTCTTATAGCTTCTCATCTAATTTTCACCCTCCTAAAAGTTATAATAGACTCTCGGCATTCGCCCTGCCCGCCTGCCGGCAGGCAGGGCAGTTGGGACAAGGGTTTCCTTGAACCAACCTTGTAGCATTCCTCCTACTTTTAGTGGGAGGATATTTATTTTGAGTGGGAGGATATTTATTTTGTATCCAGATAAACTGGAAATTCATAAGCCAATTCTTTTTCATAATGTGCCGAAAATACTTGACTTTTGAGAAACACCCCCATGATCGCGACGGAAGGATTAATTTTCCTTTACTAAAAGATACGGGGTGGTTTTTCTTGAAACCAGTCCTGATTTCGCATACTACGTATCAGGATTTCATTATCCAGCATCTCCGTCAGCATTATTCCAGCGGGGTCTTCGTCATCGTCAATAATGACTGGCCTCTCCTGCCTGCAGGCGGGACGACTTCTTCAAACGCCTTTGGAAGGCCAGCGGAAACCATCTCAAACCGAAGAGGCAGAATAAACGAAAACGCAAGCCCAAGAAGGGAAAGAAAGGTGAAAAAGCTCCGACCACTAGGCCTGGAAAGGTTAAACGTCTGGTCGAGTGGGTGATTCGTCACGCCGCTAAGAAAACTGACTTGCCATCTGACTTGTTATTCCACTTCTTCCAAACACAATTCCTTGCCGTTTCGGCGAAGCCTGCCTGCCGGCAGGCAGGCTTGGTTTACTAGGGAATATGAACGCCTTGAGTGCTGCAGGTGACGGCACACCTATTGTCACTGCTGCTTATCCCCGCAGTAAATCAACTTGTAATTGTCGTGCCCAAGGTATAACTGATTGCAACCATCCTCGTATCTACTCCCAACCCGACTGCAACTCAGGCTGGGATAGTGCCCGTGAGAAGTACTTCAACGGTTACCATCTCTACATGATTTCTGCTGCGGATAGTCAATACGATTTGCAATGTACCCAAGACTGCAACCTGCCTCCAGGCACGATGCTGTCAGTCTGGTCGTTAGCTCAGTTGAATTCAAGCAACGTTTCACCTTGGGCACGGTGGACAAAATGCTCCTGGATGCGGCTCATGACGCCGAGCCCATTTATCACTTGATGGATCATCAGAACATTGAGCCGTTTATTGATCTTAACTACCGTAGTAAGAAGAATACTAAATCTGGTGGAGATATCCAGATCTCTCCATATGGTATTCCTATTTGCTCCATTGGCTTAGAGATGAAACCTAATGGCCACGACAACCTGCAAAATCGCGGAAAGTGGAGATGTGCACTGTCCTGTGGCATTAAAAACTCCTGTGCCACTCCTTGCTCCAAAGCAAAGTACGGACGCACCTTCCACACACACTCTATGGACAACTTACGGCTGTTTACTAAGACTCCGCGTGAATCGGAAAAGTGGAAAATCATTTACAATCGGCGTACTTCCATTGAACGTTCCAATAAACGTCAGAAAATCGACTACAAGCTGGAATCCGGACGACATCGTTCCTCGAAAATGTGGTACATTCGGATTTATGCAATTATGATGTGTCAGCACATTGATGCTTGTTTTTCCCACCAGAAGCAGAGCTATGATGAACTCAAATTATTAATTTTTCCTCAAACTGCTTAACGCTTTTTGAAAATTATGGACTGTGATGTCTGTTTGCTATACCCTTTTTTAAAGAATTTGGTGCATTTATGCAATTACACTTGAGTTTGGCGAATTTCCAGCCCTTCTTTTGCAAATCCCGCTGTTTTCACCCCCGTATTTCCGAGAGACTATTTATAATCAACTGAAATAATGAAAAGTCTCTAGCTCACACCTCTTTTAAAAGACTAATTATTTGACCAGAGCATTTTTGTTTTATCATGCAGAATCTTTTTAACGGTAAATACAACAATACTCAAGGCGAAAAGGCACAGCAGTCCGAGAACAAACATTCTTGCGCTGCCGGCCAACAGGCCGCCAACATATGAGTAAATTATTGTCGCCGGGAGTTGTCCTAAACCAGTAGCCCAGAAGAATTCCCAAAAGCCCATGGAAGTCAGCCCGGCTGCGTAACTGACAATATCGAAAGATATGAAGGGAAGCAGACGAGCTGCCAAAATAGCATATTTGCCGTATCGTTCAAAAAAGCGGTCAATTTCCTCCAGGGCAAATCTGTTGGTAAGTCTTTCTACTACTGTCCTGCCGTAAAACCTTGCTATCCAGTAGCATAATGCCGCTCCGCACATTGCGCTTGACCACGAAAGGATGGCGCCCTTAACCCATCCAAAAAGGGCGGCATTGGCAAAGGTGATGATAAAAGCCGGCAGCGGAGCAATAATGGACTGAAATACCATTAGAAAGAAGGATACAATTGGAGCATATATACCAAAAGACAGGATATAGCCCTTTAGAGCTGTGACGTCGACCATTGAGAGAATAAAAAAAACCTGTTTAATAGAAACCTGAACAGGTTTTATAAAAATATAGACGCAGCCCAAAATAAGAATGATGGCTATTTTTATCCATGCCGAAGATTTAAGAAAGGTCACTGCAAAGCCTCCGCTTATTCAATACTCTATTGTGCAACACAAATACCGTGACAGCTGGATCCGGCGCCTGCCGTACATGCGTAACAATGGTTTCTTATAATTATCCGCCGTTTTTTCAGAGATTCATAATCGAATCCGGCAATGTTGCCTGGTGATTCAGGGGTACAGTTTAAACCTAACGCCAGATTAAAATCACAGTCATAAAGCTGACCGTCCCAACCAACCGAGATCTGATCGCGGCACATCACCTTTTCTACAGTGGATGGATTAAAAGCATTCGATAATAACTCAAGGTACGGTTCAAAATCACCGGTTTCAAGCAGGGAATCAAGAAAACGTCCTATTGGCGCGTTTGTAAGAGTGTAAAGACTGTTAAAGGATACCCCGTAATCGCGCGTCAGGACATTCCGGAATTCTTCATCGAGGATATACTGATAAGGCGGAAGAAACGGTCCACCGGGATTATAGGCAAGGTCAATAGCTAGCCGGCTTCCTTCAAGACCGTAACCCAGGTCATTTAATTTCCTGAGAACCCGGATGACCGCCTTGAATGTACCCGGTCCGCGCTGCCTGTCTGTGTTTTCTTCAGTGTAGCAGGGCAGGGAAGCAACCAGCCGGACTTTTTTACTTGCGTAATAATCTGCCAGGTGAGCATAATCATCAAGTTCCAGTACAGCCAAATTAGTTCGTACAATAATCTGCTTTCCCATCTCAAAAGCCTTTTCTATAAAAAAGGGCAAATTGGGATTCAACTCGGGTGAGCCGCCGGTGATATCCAAAGTGGTAATCCCGGCAACCGCCAGCGCATCCAGGCATAAAGACATAGTGTGCTTATCCATGACTTCTGTTCGGTCAGGCCCGGCGCAAATATGGCAGTGACTGCAAGAGAGATTGCAGTTATTGCCTACATTCACCTGAAGAGTGGAAATACCGTCGCTTTCCAGTTGATGCAGTCCCGATTGTTCAAGTCTTTGTTTAAATGAAGGAATAGCAGTGTTACTCAAAAAATACAACATTCGGTTTTTAGATTGTTCCGCAGTTTGTCCATTCAAGATTATAAGATCCTCCTTCATAGTTTTTTTAATTTAAAAGTTTCTTACTTTGCATCAGCAGTTCCATTGTGATAACAGCAGTTGTAACGGTAATCATTTTGCAGTGCGCATTCTTTAAAGGCGAGAACTTCTTTCTGAGAATCCTGCAGCAGGTCGATCCAAACTTGTCGGTAAACCTCTTTTGCAATTCTAAAGACATTTCACCGATTGCCTTATCAAAGCCTTTTGTTTCAGGATTGGCCAACAGCATGCCTATGGCCATTACTCCTCCCGCCAACGCGCCACAGGCGCATCCTGAATTAAGGCCGTAACCAAAACCGGCTGCAATCTGCTTGATCCCTTCTGTGGAACACCCCATCAGCTCAGCGTTGCTCAATGCAACAGCCTGGGCGCAGTTATAGCCCTGTTCAAAGCAAAGGGCAGCTTTTTTCCCTACTTCTTCTAATGTTGAATTACTATTTATCATTGTCTCCGTTACCACTTCCTCTGCAAAAAAGCAATTCCTCCCGCCAGACTGGCCAGAGTAACCAGGATGAAGAAAAGCAGTGAGCATAAAACTGCTGTGGCTGAATCAACACCTGCGTACCCGTAAAGTATAATATACATTCCTTCTCTGATTCCGAGACCGTTGATGGAAATTGGCAGCATTGACACTGCCATGATAACCGGTATGTATAGAAAATGAACGGCTAACGGCAAGTTTATGCCTGCGGACCTGAAGATGAATATTTTGGCCAGTATCATTAAAGCTTGAAACAAAAAAGATAACGCCAATACCTTTATTAATACACCGGGCGCTGCCTTGTATTTGCCCATCTGGGATAACCAGCGGCCTATAATTGTATCTTTCCGGAAAGGACATATCCTTAGAGCATCTCCCCCAATACCGGAGGGGAGAAAATTGTTGGCGAAAAGCCCAACGTAGTGCAAGGACAGAAGATTTGCAAAAGGTATCCTAATTCCCTGAACCGTCAACAAAGGCCGCCATTTCAAAGTATTTACGATCATGCATAGATTTACAAAAAGAAAGGAAACAATTAAATACGAAATTTGGCATCTTAATACTGATGCAGCTATTGCGGATATATTAATTTTAGTCAAAATAAATGCTAAAAGCCCGGCACTGAAAATAATTTTCAATAATGTCTTTGCGTATGAGTTATGATATAAATAGTTCTTTAGGTGGATAATATATCCAATGTATTTCTTAAGTTTGATATAGCAAAACATTATATAAGTATTTTATAGCCAGATCACAACAAAAACAATTAATTTTATTAGTTATAAAGATATTCTATAATAAAGCTGTTTATTGATATAATTATTTTATGAATAAACAGCTTTGCAGCCTTACGCGAAAATTGTATCAAATATACATTGAGGAAAAACCTCGCCTGCAGTTAAATGAGGACTACTGATATTTTTATATGGCAGGCAAATGGGTCGCTCCCGTAAAAAAGGCAGGCAGGTCTATTTTAAATGCCTGATTTAAAGACCGTCGCCGGATAAATTTTTATGTATTTCATGGTTGACAAGAACCGTGAAAGGCAATACAATATTGCTTGATAATCAAACTATTTGAAATTATAATTATCATAAATTAAAATATTTAGAAGTTAGGTGCTAGCGTGAAAACATTCTTGGCAACCCTCGAAAACCATTGAGGTTAAAAAAGTGTATAGCAAACAAGCCCTAACGGAAGCAGAGCGTAGAAAGATTAAGCAGGCAGCGCGATATGCTCGGGGC
>JBAZGB010000058.1:0-14718 GCA_041653135.1 Eubacteriales bacterium
AGGGTAAAGGGAAGGAACTCCTGAGCTAATCATATAACCATAAATTTTTAAGTCAAACTACAAATTATTAGGAAAACGTAGGAAGCAGCAGGGTTATGGGGTTAAAGCGGGTTCACTGAATACTTACAAACGAAGTAATTAAGTGGCGCTTAACTAGTAAATTACTTGGGTTTTTGCACTAGAATCAACATTTTATCATGTACAAAGAGTTCTCAGAATAACTACCTTCTGCAATTTGTTTTTATTCTAAGTCCGAAGAATCAAAAAAGCAACCCTTTCTTCAGAAACGGGGTCAGAAATGTCGTACCGTCTTCGGGGCATTCTGCAACGTATAAATCTTCCTTCTTACGAAGAACTGCAGTAAAAGCTACAATTGTGTTTACATCTTCTGTGTTTACATCTTCATCTTTTTCATTTTCTTCAGGCAGCCTTACATCAAAAGGCGCCATGTAAACTTTACAGGGTTATCCAGCAGGTGGTTTGCCATTTGCCTCTGAAGTTCCCCCAAAATTTCCTGGTGCCTTCTTGGGGGCGCCGGGTTCATATCATAGGCAACTCCATTTAGCCTGAGTAGCTACCAATTGGCAATACCTGCAAATAAACATCATCTTTGGAAAAGCATTGATAGCCAATAATTTAGCATTATCGAGCATTGAAGATAAAAATTTATGCCTTGCCATAGGAAGCATTCCTATCCTGCTGTTAAACGGCGCGGCTACGCTAGAAATTGTTCAGTCAAAATTAAAGGATTTTGTTTTTTACTGTCGAAAACTTTTGAAAAATTGTTGCTGGTATAGAATGGAAACAGTCTTTTAATCATAGTTGGTCAAGGAATAATGTCTTTCTAAATTTATTAACTTATTTCAATTTATCGAAAGGTGGCTCCGGCATGGAAAAGACAGAGCTGAAAACAGATGAAATAAATGAAAAGACCGGCCTGCGCTTATTGCAAAATGATTTTAGCAAAATTATAAATATGCTTAATGCCATCACCAAGGTTGTACCTGGCCGGATAGACAGCCTGGACAAGGTTGAGGCGGCGTTAAGTAAGCTCCCGGCGGGCGAAACATTAGGCAAGTCAATTGATGAATCGCGGGAAAAGATTAATAACTTTATAAACGTAGCCCGGCGTGAACGCGCTCTTTCGTTTAAACGTTTTGAGGCTGATTTTATTAGAACAGTCAGGGAACAAAAACATATTCGTGAAATGGATCAGGGATGGCGTGTCGGAGCCCTTGAGATTCAAGTAAAGCGGGAACAATCACAGATTCGCTTTTTATATAACAAAGAAGTGATCATGGGATGGCAGCCGGTTGGTAACCGTGAAGACGTCGATAAAGCGGAGGAAAGGGCGCTGGCCATGCTTAAGGAATCTGAGTTGCCGGCTGACGTGCTGATGGAAATTTTCTGGGACGCTTATGAACATGCTAAGGAAAGCCGTAGAAAAGCAGGCGAGGACTATACCCAACTGGTGCCCATTCTGGATTTTTACCGGGAAGTGCGGTTGGCCTTGTTCCGCTATCAGCTTAAAGGAAAAAAGCTGGATAAAAAACTAAGCCATGCTGACTTCCCGCGGTGGGCATTTCTCTATAACCTGGACCACTACCGGCTGCGTATTTCCGATATCCCGGAAGAGAAACGCCTGGGTTTTCAAACCGGTAGTCAAAAGGATGTATCGTCCGGCATGGGGGTTGTGATCAACGGCCTTGATGCCCGCGAGGATTACAAAGTAATCTGTTATGTTATTCCAGTAGGGGGAGCAGGCGCATGATTACTGGAAAATTACCTGACCCCGAAAAAATTCGCGATGACCTGGAAAATGTCGCTCAGTACGGCATCCCGGCAAGCGTCGCAGCGGGGATTTTTGACGTGGGAACTGACTCCTTTTTGAAATATTTTGAACAGGAAATTTTAGATGATCTGGTAATCCATGGTGGTTCAACCTGCCACTTCTTTGAAGGCGCGTACGGGTCCGGGAAGAGTCACCTTCTTCAACTGTTGGGCGATCTGGCCCTGGAACGGGGTATGGCGCTTGTTGAAACTGAACTTTCCCATTCTTTAAGTTTAGAGGACTGGCGGCTTATTACGTTACATATCCTGCAAAATATAAAATACGGATCGGAAACGAACAGGTGCGTTCCTTGCCTGCCATTCTCGAGGCATTGGGCCGTTTTGAAAAGGTAAACACGGAGGCGCTGAGAAAAGCTCTTCTGCCTCACCCTGGTTTCCGCCGGGCCATGCTTTTAGCTGTTGAGCGCTCCTTTTTAAAAGAACAGGCTTGGGTTTTGTTGCGCCGTTTTTTGCTTGGTGAAAATATACGGATAAAAGAACTGCAAAAAGCAGGTATTACCGGAGTGAAAAATCCCCTTTCCGCCAGAAATGCCGAGCAGGTTCTCAACACGGTGCTGGGCGGCCTTTTCTACCTGGTAATTCCGGGCACAATGCTCCTGTTTGACGAAAACGAGAAAACTCTGGTGAGCAGGCGCCAAATACCAGCTAAGAAAATACAGATTGCGGCAAATTTGATGCGTCGCCTCATAGACAGTTGCACCACCGGCGGGCTTGTGGGCATAGTATCTATTTTTGCTGTTTTACCGGGGTTTCTGGAGATTTGCACAAGGAGCTATCCGGCTCTTGGACAACGGCTTCAAATGGTGAGGAATGAAAAGCAAAAACCAGCCTGGCGCTGGCCGGTTCTTCCGGTCACCGCCGTTAATACAGTTCAAGAACCTGAATATTTTCTAAGTCAGGTCATCGATAACTTTGAGCGGATTATTTTGCATTGCGGCGGTAATGTGGACGGCTTTCGCCAGAATACTCAATTTCAGGGCAACAGTATTCTGCGAAAAAACGCAGGTTCAGGGTACCGGCGGGAGTTGCTAAAAATGCTGTCCACCCTTGCCCTTAAGCGGATTGGAGGGAGTAATTAAATGGAAATAGTTGATATGTTGGAAAGGATGGCTGAGCATGGCCACGCCCCCCAGGATGGATGCAGCCTTTTTGGAGTGGGTTATGAAGATGCCTTTAAAAGGCTAAGAGAAGCCTATCTGGAAAGAAGATTTAAACGCGGTGGTTCTGCTGAAAAGTTTGTAGTCGTATAGTAAACGAATGGTTTCTTCAATTGCCGGGCATTGTTACCGAAAAGCCCCTTTGGCTTATCAACACAAATCCAGGGTATTTGGAAATAGAACTGCCTTCTAAAATCGATTCCCTGGAATAATTCCTTGGCCGTCCCCTGGCCAATAAAAAACTTCCCCTGGAAGTACGTATCGATGAAGTCCGCGGTTGGTTACACATAGAAGAAGAGTTGGTACATATAAAATCGGCAAAATGGAACTGTGGGTGTGAAAAAGAACTGGAATCTGTGTTACGCATGCTGGTGGAATCCTTGAGGGTAAGTATTCAGTAAACCAGTCCCATCATTGGAGATCCTAACAAAAAAGGCGCCCCCTCGAAAAAGGCGCCGAACATTATAGGCAAAAATTTCTGATAGCCTCTTTATCGACCACATTGATCATTTCCTTTCCTCCTGTACGCCTGTTAATTTCCAGTTACAGTGTACAGGATTGGTTTGATCGGGTGGTTAACTTTAAGGAACGCATATCATTGCAATGGTATTTGACAAGCGGGGCAATAACGCTTTGTTTTGTTATGCGATGATGTTCCATACAGGATGACGTCAACAGGGCACAGTTCAAGGAGTACTGCAGGGACGTCATTTTATGAGACGTCCCTTTTTTGTATGGAGGGCCAAACCCAATCAAGCTGGAAGAAGAGCTTTTGCTGAACCATAAGATCCCCCAGGGCGCAACAGTCATGGATCTCGGCTGCGGCCGGGGTTTAACCTCCGTATTTCTTGTAAAGGAATATGGTTTCCGTACTTTTGCTGTTGACCTTTGGATTAGCGCAACTGAAAACAAGCAGTTCTTTGATCAGATGAGACTGTAATCATACGGAGAAAGTAATCGTCAAACTCCTGCCAAGTCCTATAAACGCAAAAAGCCGCCCGGCAATGAAGCTATAGCGGCAGACTGGCGGAGAACCTCGGAACAACGAAAAAGCCCTGTAAAATCAAGTTTTTCGCCCATAGATATGACAAGGCCCGCCTCAAAACGAGACGGGTCTTTTGTATCCCATCATTGTTGATTATGTGTCTAATGACTCAAAGTGCGAATAATCATAAGGTTGCACGCTTGCTTAAAACATTATTTAGCGGGATGGAGAGTACGGCAAGTGCAACACCTATCGCAAGTGTGATCAGAAGTGCCCATCCGTTGTAATAATACCAGAATAGCAAGTAAAACATACTTATTACAATTGAAAGCAGCATTGTGGGGAAAGCAACTTTCATATAATTGATAAATGTAATCGGAGCGCCTCTTTTTTCCGCCATTCCGACAACAACCACATTAGCCGATGCGCCGATGATTGTTCCGTTACCTCCAAGACAGGCGCCCAGGGACAACGACCACCATAAAAAGTTCAAGTTGCCTGACATGCCCAGTTCGCCCATATCTTGAATCAGCGGTATCATAGTGGCCACAAACGGTATGTTGTCAACAAAAGCCGAGGCAATTGCCGAAACCCAAAGAATCAAAACGCCGGCCGGAACTAACTGTCCCTGTGTGACATTAACAGTAAATCGGGCTATGGCTTCAATAACCCCCACCTTCTCAATGCCGCCGACAACCAAAAACAAACCGACAAAGAAGAAAATTACCGGCCACTCGACTGCATGAAAAGCCTGTTCCGGATCTTCGCGGCTGGACAACAATAAAAGCAGGGATGCTCCGCTTAAGGCAATTACTGAGGATTCCATGTGAATGTACTGGTGGATGACAAATCCTAAAATGGTTAATCCCAAGACTATCAAACACTGCTTGAGCAAGGTAAGATCTTTGATTTCTTTTTTTTCATCCATCTTCATTATACCCTGTTGCAGTTCGGCGGTAGTGACCAGTTGTTTGCTATAAATCAGTGTCAGCAGGACGATTGTGAGTACATGAATTATTACTATTACCGGTGCCAGATTAAATACGAAATCCATAAATCCAAGGCCGGTCGAACTGCCAATCATAATATTGGGTGGATCACCAATCAGTGTGGCTGTACCCCCTATATTTGAAGCAATTATCTCAGTGACGATAATTGGAATGGGATTAACTTTTAGTTGTTTGGTAATTGCGAAAGTTACCGGTACAATTAGTAAAACCGCTGTCACGTTATCTAGGAGAGCTGAAGCTACAGCAGTTACTGTGGCTAAGGCCATCATAATCTTAACGGGGTTGCCTTTAACCATTTTGGCTGCTTTTACAGCTAAGTATTCAAATACACCTGTTCTACGAGTAATTCCTACAATTATCATCATTCCTATCAAAAGGCCGATGGTGTTCCAATCGACATAATGAATCGCGTCCTCCACACTCAGGACCCCTGAAAGGGCCAGCAACCCGGCGCCGACCAAAGCAGCAATAGTGCGGTGGACTTTTTCAGATACGATTACAGCGTAAGTAAGCAGGAATACAGCTACTGCAAATAGATACACAATTTTCCCCTCTCTACCCTTTTGTTATGTTATTTTTTATCTGTCTAATGCTTTCCCGAAGCTGCTGCTTCGGAATCACCCCCTTTTTAAATATAAAAAGGGCAGGTAGCTATTTAATAGCCTCCCACCCCAAAGACCGTATCTCTTGAAAATGGTTATAAACCACTCCAACCGTAATCTTTATTTATATTTTCCCTTTTTAATCCTCTTTAAATTAATCATTATGATAATTTGTCTTAATATGCAAGTCAAGTCAAGGAAATATATTGCCTGCCTTAGATTTTGTTCCGTATCCAAGTGAACCTGTGTGGCCTTATGGTGTCGTATTCCCGAACCCGCATCTTGCTGTTTATACTTTTACAGAACCCGTTCTCTCAAGGGTTGCCCGGCTTAATGAATTCTTCAACTAATTCACGGCCAGCCGAATTTTTAAACTCAATCCTTGTTCCAGCCAGAAAGACGACTTCCATTTTGCCATCAATCCCGATTTCAATATGGTCCAGAGTTTCAGCATTTTTCTTTGCTTTTTAACGAAAGGTCGGTTTTGCCTGTTTTCTAATACACTCGCTCTTTCACTGGTACTCCAAATCTATTCTATCAATATGTAAGAAATGGTTATTCCGGTTATAATTTTTCTTTGATAACACCTGTGCGGAAAGCGCTTAAGAGCATCTCAAGATAATAGATTTGTTTTTTCAAATCCTGGCCATTATCGGTATCAGCAATCTTCTTCCGGTCAATAACCTTCTCAACAATGCTTAAATCAGAGTGCATATCCGTTCCTTCATTTACCGACTTTTCTCTGGATTCGAAAGGCTCATGCTTTGCCAGCATCAGACCGTAAGAATTATAGATCAGAGTATAACCGGCTATCCCTGTTTCGCTTTGATAGGCTCTCGCAAATCCACCGTCAATAACCAGTAGTTTATTGTTGGCTTTTATTGGACTCTCCCCTTTTCTGGCCTTCACAGGCACATGTCCATTAACGATATGTCCACTTTCTGGATCAAGCCCAAACTCGGCAAGAATCATCCTGGCTATCTTTTCATCATCGACCAAAGTATAATAGTGGTTATAGCGTTCCTTGTGCGGAGTTTTGTCATCAGTGAAATACCTTTCCAAAGTTGCCATCTTGTCCTTGCCGAACAGCGGGGAATCATGGTGGCACCATAGATACCAAAGAATATCTGTAGAACTGTCCTTGTTTTCTTTGCCAAAATAGGCTTCCCGGGACCATAGCTCCAAATTGTCCAGCAGTTTCTTGCCTGAAGATTCCACACCATTGAGTTTTATTATCTTAAATGTCCCGTCAGAGTTCATGGGAATGGATGCATGGAACAACAGATTGGAGTTGTATTTCAGGTACATGCTGCCTTTGGCGTACATAAACCGGATATGCTCCTGTAGCTTTTCACTTTTTAAAAACGTATAACGGAGCTTGTTGATCACTGTTTTTTCTTCTTCGGTCAGCTTCCAGGGCTCATTGGGGTCGACGGTCGGGAAGCTCTGGTCATTCAGTTTGTATACTACGCCTTCAACGTTGATGGTGTGTTCCTCATAATTGATCTTATCCAGCAGTAATCGATTGTCCATTTTATATTCAGGGTGGTTTAAAATAAGTTCGTGCTCGAGTTTGAACTGGATCACAGCGATCGCCTTATGCATTTTGGCCAGAAGATCAAAACTTGAATCCGGCACGATATCGCTGGAGCTCATTTTAGGTTTAAATTGGCTGCATTCATCATCCTTATAGGCATCCATTGCAAATGTAGCCAGGGGAAACAGATTGATCCCATAGCCTTCTTCCAGGATATCCATGTTGGCGTATCTCAGGCAAATACGGACTACGTTGGCAATGCAGGAGCGGTTGCCTGCAGCTGCGCCCATCCAGAGAATGTCGTGGTTTCCCCACTGAATATCCACGGAATGATGTTTCATCAGGGTATCCATGATGAAATGAGGTCCTGGTCCCCTGTCGTAGACATCACCAAGTATATGCAGATGATCAATGGTAAGTCTCTGGATCACGGCGGAGATATTGATAATAAAGTCGTCTGCCATATCCAGCCCGACAATAGTATCAATAATTTTATTGTAGTATTCTTTTTTATTGAACCGGTACTCATCCTCATGAAGCAGTTCCTGGATGATGTAGGCATATTCCGGAGGAAGAGCTTTTCTGACCTTGGAACGGGTATATTTTGACGAAGCGTCCCTGCACACCTGGATCAGCCTGTAAATGGTGACCTCATACCAGTCGGGAAGGTTAACCTCCCTTTCTTTGACCAGGTGAAGCTTATCTTCAGGGTAATAGATGAGTGACGCAAGCTCACTGATATCACTTCTAGAAAGTGTCTTTCCCAGCACATCATTGATTTTTCTTTTTACAACGCCCGAGGCATTTCTCATCACATGGTCAAAGGCTTCATATTCTCCATGAAGATCGGTAAGGAAGTGCTCGGTGCCTTTAGGAAGATTTAAAATGGATTTGAGATTGATGACCTCGGATGCCGCCTGTGATATAGTGGGGAATTTTTGAGACAGGAGCTCAAGATAATCCTGATGCTCAATCAGCTCTTTTGTAGTAAAATTATCCAAAGTACAACCCTCCGTATAATGCTCCCGGAGCGGGGCATAAAATCAAAGATGTAAGTAATACTTAAAGACGAAAAGCCATTGCCATTATTTCGCCCGGATATCCGGCAAGGCATAGTCTTATAAGTAACTATTCTATTAAAATCTTCATCTTCCTTTAAGGATTAACAGTTAAAGAATATATTTCATAATTAACAAAATATGAATTCTTGGAGGATAATCTTGGAACAGTACAGAAGAGTTTATAATAGCAATATGCACAGAAAAAGGGAGGAAAAAATATGCCGCTGATAACTTCAACTGAAATGTTTAAAAAAGTCTACGGGAAATGTGCCGTCGGAGCGTTTAATGTCAACAACATGGAAATTATCCAGGGAATTGTTGATGCGGCCAAGGAAGAACAAGCCCCTTTGATTTTGCAGGTTTCGGCCGGAGCCCGGAAATACGCCAAACATATTTACTTGATGAAACTGGTCGAGGCTGCCGAGCAGGACAGCGGTTTGTCAATTTGTCTGCACCTGGACCACGGGGAGGATTACGAGATTTGCAAGTCCTGTGTTGACGGTGGTTTTACCTCGGTGATGATCGATGGTTCAAAGCTGCCTTTTGCAGAAAATATTGCCTTAACTAAAAAGGTCGTCGAGTATGCCCATGCCAGGGGTGTAGTGGTAGAAGCCGAGTTAGGGCGGCTGGCCGGTGTCGAGGATGAAGTGAACGTCAGTGCTGAGGATTCCAGCTATACTGATCCTGACCAGGCCGTCGAATTTGTCCATAAAACAGGCTGCGATTCCCTTGCCATCGCGATTGGCACCAGTCACGGAGCCTATAAGTTCAAGGGGGAAGCCAAGCTTGATTTTGCCCGCCTGGAAAAAATAGCCGCTCTGCTTCCCGGCTATCCCCTGGTTTTGCATGGCGCCTCCACCGTGCTGCCGGAATTTGTGGCCAAATGCAATCAATACGGGGGAGAGATCAAGGGAGCCCAGGGCGTTCCCGAAGAGATGCTCAGCAAGGCCGGAACTATAGGAGTATGCAAAATAAATATTGATACCGATCTCCGCCTGGCCATGACGGCTTCCATCCGGGAGCATTTTGCTCTAAACCCTGGTGATTTTGATCCTCGCCAGTATCTCAGACCAGCCAGGGAGGCCATTATAAACATGGTCAAGCACAAGATCAGGAACGTCTTAAACTGCAGCAACCAGCTCTAAGCTGGAAGCATAGGGACGGTTCTCTTGCTTCCCTTGCTTTAAAAAAAGCTATTATTGGGTTGATGACGTAACAAGGGGGAAGCGAAAGAACCGTTCCCCCTTGTTTCATAGCGTCTCAATGTACAACTGCAGTTATTACAGCAGTATTGTTTTTGTTGCAATGTTATCACAAAAAGCGCGGTCATGTTCAATAAATAGGAGAGTCGGCTTATAGTATCTGAGCAGATCTTCGATCTGCATTCTGGATATGACGTCAATGTAGTTAAGCGGCTCATCCCAAATGTACAGATGGGCTGATTCGCATAGACTTCGGACAATCATGACCTTTTTCTTCTGCCCATCGCTGAAATCACTGATGTCCATGTCGAATATGCCTCTTGAAAAATCGAGCTTGCGAAGTATGGTTTTAAGCAGAGTCTCATCAATGCCTGATTCTCTGGCGTAATCAGTGAGGCTGCCCACTAAACCAGAAGCGTCCTGACCGACATAAGAGATCTTCAGTCTGCTTCCTTTTCTTATTATGCCTTGATATGGAATGGTTTCACCCAGGATCAGCTTGGCAATGCTCGATTTGCCAGAACCATTTTTCCCACACAAAGCAATTCTATCCCCTGACTGAATACTAAAACTGACCCCTTCGCATATTTTGCGTTTTCCGAAGATGATGTTGATATCCTCCAAGTGTACCATTCTATCGGTATGATACCTTAAAGGATGGATCTTTAAAGATGAGGCTGTTTCAATATTTTTCAGCAGCGCTGATTTTTCTTCGATGGCAGTCTGAACTCTGCTTTCAATTACCTTTGAGCGCTTCATCATTTTGGCGGATTTATGCCCAATGTAACCCTTATCGGGCTTGATTCCTGAAGGACGATCGCCTTTTTTGGATCTTTCTACCCGGTCAGACCAATCAGAAACGCGCCTGGCAGATGTTACCATCCTTTTGATGTCCCTTTTTAAGACGTCATTTCTGGCAATTTCCAGATTGTCCTGGAGCTGCTTATTGTGCCACCATGAAGAGAAATTTCCTTTTTGAATCTCAATATTGGTCCGATTGATTGATAGAATGTGATCTATGCAGTTGTCCAGAAATGCCCGGTCGTGAGAAACAAGTATGAATCCGTACTTGCTGCGCAGGTATTCACTTACAATTCTTCTGCCGTTCATATCTAGATGATTGGTAGGCTCATCTATAAGCAAAAATCTATTTTCCTTCAGGAACAGAGCCGCAAGAAGCACTTTGGTCTGCTCGCCGTTAGAAAGCGTATTAAACTGACGATAAATCACGTCGCTAGACACTTCCAGCAGATTCAGTTCCCTGATGAACTGCCAATCCTGATAGCCGCTGATAATTGTATTAACGACCGCGTTTGTATCCATAAGTTCACCATTCACTTCGTAAGGAAAATATTCAAAGGACACACTGGATGATATACTGCCGCTATAATCGAATCTCTTCATCATCAGATTCAGAAAAGTGGTCTTTCCACGGCCGTTTCTTCCGGTAAAACCAAGCTTCCAGTCAGTATCGATCTGAAAACTGACATTTTCGAAAATGTTTTCACATCCGCCGTCATAGCTGAAAGTAAGGTTGGTAATATTTATTAGTGACATGGTGCATTTCCTCCTGCGCTGAAAATAATAAGAGATGCAGGAAAGCTGATTCCTCCATCTCATAACAGCACAATTAAGCACCGTGGTAACGTCAACAGACGTTAACCCATGAGTTTTCAGATGCATTAACTTTCCTGCGCAGACACAATAAAACAAGCATTATGCAATGCCGTTCATCTATCCTATGTGCCATATAACAACAGCAGGAAAATTAGCGCATCCTTCCAACTCCAATCTTAAACAGTACAATGATTATACCATAAACCTACAAACCAGCGCCATCCTAAAAGGCAAATTCCAGCCGTCCATCTCGGCGGGGGGAGTTGAAACCGCCGTCAGCAACTTAAACCTCTTTTTTTACGTGTCGTATCATTCTCTCTACATCCGGATGCGCATTAACTGGAATAAGTATTATTTCAGGATGTTCATTTTGGAACACTCTAAAAATCTCGTCTGCAAAAGCCTGCCCTATAATAACCACGTCTTCAAAATCAAGGACAGCTTCTTTAAAGTGATCTACCCTAGCTAAAAGCCGTTTTGCTTGAGACCTTGACATCAGTGATTGACCTTCGAATTGCATCAACTTTACACGAATTATTGTTTTATTAAAGCTTGGATCAAGATCGGGATCACTAAATTGATCAAAAACATCTAAAGCATTTTTCGTTGACTTTTTTGAAATTCTCATAATAACCCACGTTCCTTCCTCATTAAACTCTTCAGAACGCTCCTCAGCCAGGTAATCGCTGCCCTCATGTCCGAAAAAACATAATCCTCTAGAATAGATTATGAATCTATCGAACATTCTTGAAGTAAAAAATATCCCTTCTCCTGTATGCTTTGCAGGATCTGATGTAAATTTTCCTTTTGACAGTTCAAGTATTGCGTGAAACGGCAAATCAAGCCGCAATTATTATTTTTACTTAAATCGGCATTTCAGTGATTTATATTATGATACTAAATATTTTATTTTTATATAGGTAAATGATGGCTATCTATTTGAAGGGAAATGGAAACATTTGTGGTATCATTTGTGGTATATTGTAGATATGAGCTAATTTCTCGAATAGAGGCAATTCAGGATCGGAGAAAATCATGGATAAAATGGGTGACGATGAACTTAAAAAACTGATTCTTGGTGTGGTGAAAGAGGAAAACATTAAGCACGCCGCACATACCGCTCCAGTCTACTCGCTTTCAGAAATACTGGCAATTAAAAGCATTAGCGAGCTTCGTAAGGTCGGCAGGTTACTTCATGTCAAATATTACGGTAAACTTCCGAAATTTGAACTGATTGCTGCCATTTCCGAATCACTTCAGAACACTGATGTACTCCGGGATCTTCTCTATGTCCTGGATGAAACTGAATTGACCTTTTTCCAAAATGCAGCATCAATGAAGCATTTACATAACGATAAAGTACTTGTTGACTGCTACCTGCTGCCCCAAGACCTGGGGCTGCTCCAAAGCTTTTATTATGAGGACAACTTGTATTTTGTGGCGCCAAAAGAGATCAAATCCACAATTAAGAAACTGACGGTTATGGGTTTTTACGAGGAAAAACGTTTTCGCGATTTACTAAACAAATACGCTATTGCTGCAGTTTCGCTGTACGGCGTTATCAGCCAGGACGATTTTGTCGCACTGTTTAACAGCCAAAACAAACGGCAAACCAATATCGATGAGATGTTCTCTGTGCTGCTCACTTATGTTTATATGGATGCCGGGTATTGTTTTTGGGACGAATATATTGTCGACGTTGACTTTGAGGAAGATGACTTTGATGGAGTACCTGCTCTTTTAGAGGCAAGAAAAGGCAAACCCAGATATGCGCCACCACAAGAGGAGTTTCTTAAGTACTCCGACTGGGATTATTACGAAGAAACACCCCAGCTCATAGCGCTGAAACAATACCTTACTGATCTTATTGCTGACCCGAATCTGGTACTGGACACGCTTGATGAAATTCATGATATGTGCGCCGCCGAAGTTAGAATGCAGGAATGCTTTGATTTACTGGATTCAACTGGGATTGTGTTTGACAGCATGGAGCAGGCAAGCAAAATAACGCAGCTTATTGTAGACGCGCAGAACAACACCCGTCTTTGGAGCAATTATGGACATACCCCCAATGAGCTTCGTCCTGTAGGCAAATCCAATCTGATTCCCTTCCCTTCTTCTTAACCTGCACAAAATGAAAAGGTCGGCAGAAACGATCCGTGCCCCTGCGGGAGCGGAAAGAAATATAAGAAGTGTTGCGGAAGATAGCTTGTTTCATTTTTTGAAACAGGCTATCCGAACATAAGTGAAATTATAAGAGAAACGAAGTTATTTAAAGATAATCGAAGTTTATTAAGGAAGGCTAATATGTGTTTTTCAGCAACAGCTAGTTTCGCAGGTGGGGTGATAATCTCCTCTATAGGTGTGGTTGCTATCCGTAAGAACAGGGAGCCTTCACAGCGCCTCTTTGCGGCCATACCAATGGTGTTTGGCATTCAGCAGATATCCGAAGGATTTGTATGGTTCGCACTTCAGTCGCCGGGTCATGACATAGTCCTGAAGGTGTCGGCCTATTTCTTCCTTACATTAGCGCTGGTGTTCTGGCCGACGATGTTGCCGCTCTCGGTATTGCTCATGGAGAACTCGGAGAAGAGACGAAGGGCGCTTCATGTATTTCTGGCTGCGGGCATTCTAGTATCATTGTGTTATGGGATGGCAATGTTGATTTTTAAAGTGACGGCCCAAATCAGCAGCCATCACATACTGTATGCCATTGCATTTCCGCAGCAACTTGCTGCTGCGGCATCATTTTCCTATCTCATCGTCACCCTCCCGCCCTTGTTTGTTTCAAGTATAAGAAGGATGTATCTGTTAGGAATCGTTATGGTGCTATCGTATTCCGTTACTTGCATCTTCTTCAAGGAGTATCTCATATCTGTATGGTGTTTATTTGCGGCGCTGGCAAGTGTTATTATCTTATGGGTCGTGCTAAATCGAAAGACGGTTGCAAATGGCTAGTGTCGACTTGATTGCAACGGCCACTTTTGGCTTGGAAGCGCAGGTGGCGCAGGAAGTCTTAGTGTATCCGACTGCCAGGCCATTGTAAAAAAGGAAAAAAGGCAATTAGGACCTGGGCTTAGGAGTAATAGATTATGAAAAGCTCAAGAATTTATGCCAGGATAAATCTTATGGACGGAGAAATCGAATCCCCAGGCATAATGGATTGTATCCAGGCTACAGGGTATTTTCGCTGCCGCCAGTGCAATGCAGCGGGTTACTGGAAGTTCTCCGCCAAGACTGAAATAGATTTTTTCTTCGGCAGTATCGCTGCCGCTATATTTGATAATAAAGATGCAAGCAAGCAGTCGTTTTCTTACGGAGTTCTTAACCTGGCTGACGGCAGCCGGCACCGCTGGGCGACAGATATAGAGGAACATTATTTAGATAAACTGGCCGGGCAACCTGAGGATTCTTTTACCTGGAACCGGCTGGCAAATTCTTACCTGAAGGGTGGGCGGCAAGACCTGGGAGCTGTGGCCTTCGAACAAAAGAACCGCTTTAAACCGGAGTAGACGGCAATGGCAACCCGGTTTACCGAAACAAGAACCTCGGCAACGCCAATCCTGCCGCGGCGGATCAGGACCTCCAAAACCGTGTCAAGTGGAGTCGAGTTTTATGAAAGATATACTCCCAGGGTCTTGACCTTGGATACAAGATCGGTGAGGCTTTCCCCTAGAACCAAGATCAGCCGCTCCA
>JBAZGB010000059.1:0-14425 GCA_041653135.1 Eubacteriales bacterium
TTGTTCTGCTCCGTTTCTGTCCATAAGATTGATTTTACATCAAAGGGAGAGATTTGATCATACCCTTTCCGAAAAATTTGCGGCTTCTGGACAGTTTCTGACTTTGCCGAAACCCTGGCCCTTAGCAGGCTAAGTCTATTTAATCCGAAAACAGCTTACAAAAAAATAAAGCCTTATGCGGTCATAGGCCTTAACCTTAAAAATCCAGGCAGGTGAAGCAGCTTGAGAAAGATTTTTGTTTCTAACTGCCTTATTTTGGTATGCGAAAAATTTCTTATCTTATGTTAGTATATATTACATAAAATTTTTAAAGGAGGTCAGTTATGCGTAAAATAGCATTGTTCATACTGACTTTGCTGCTGACCGCTTTGCTTTTTGGATGTGCGGCCGGGAACAACCGTGACCAGGCAAACGATGAGCAGCAAACAGATGCCCGGGATCGGCAGGCTGTTACAGGTGTGGTTGAGGAGTTTGGCAAAAAATCGCTTCGGTGCCTTTGCTCGCGCCTGTTGATATAGTGGCAAAGAGCATACAAGACAACTACAACAGTTACGTGTCACCCAGGCTTTTGGAAGTGTGGGTCAATGAACCTCAGAAAGCGCCCGGCAGGTATACATCCAGCCCATGGCCGGACCGCATTGAAGTTACCAGCGCAAAGAAAATAACGGACGGCTTCTATGAGGTCCAGGGAGAAATAATTGAAATTACCAGTGTTGAAAAAACAAACGGTGGGGCGGCTGCAAAACAACCCGTTACTCTTGCAGTGAGGAAGATCGATAATAGCTGGCTTATCGATGACGTCAAAGTGAAAGGCTATCAATTTGGAAACACAGAAACTGCTTACTTGAATACCGAATACGGATTTAGCATAACCCTGCCGGAAAGTTGGAAAGGTTATAAGGTGGTAAACAGCAAATGGGAAGGTCTGCCTATAGGCGGCTCGAAGCCTGTGGAAACAGGTAAAATAATTTCAATCAGGCACCCGAAGTGGACTGAGCAAAAGCCACGCCAGGATATTCCCATTATGATCTTTACAACAGGCCAATGGGACTCATTACAAAAGGAGAATTTTCATATTGGTGCGGCGCCCATGGGACCCAGTGAACTGGCCCACAACAATAGCTATGTCTTTGCGCTTACGGCCCGCTACAACTACGCTTTCCCAACCGGCTTTGAAGAAGTCGAAAAGATCCTTGCGGCCGAGCCGCTGAAAACCTTTGATATTTAATATTGAAATTTAATATTTTATATTTACCTGCGCCGGGGCGGGAAGCCCCGGCGTTTTATTCTCTGACTAAAGCCCTTAAAGGTAAGAGTCAACCTGTTTTTCAATAGCTGATATCTCATCTTCAGTAAGTTCCCGCCCGAGAACACTTGTTAATGCCTTTATTGAAGCTCCTATTGCTATCCGCCTGACATCCAGTCTTTCATCCCTGACCGGGTTTTTCTTTACAGTGTCAAATCTTGCGGAAGGCAAACCGGGACTTATTTTACTGGACTGTTCGTCCAATAACTGACTATTATCTTTGAGGTGTTCCTCATATCCTGAAGAGGCAATATCCTGATTTATTTTCCCACTTTCTCTTTTTTGTCTTAGTACTTTCGCCTCTTCCTTTTTTAAGTTGTATTTGGCATGAGCTGAAGCAATTGTTTCTTCCACCACAGACAGTTCGGCCAGATGGTTTTTTAAGAAAATCTTCATTTCCGGAAAGTTCGGCAGCAATACCTTCAGTAAATCATGCTGATTGTTTATTAAAGCCTGAAGGGCCGGCACTACTTTTATTGATACCTTGCCAAGTTCTTTATCATATTCAAAACCGGAGGTTGTTAAAACATAATCCTTTTTTACATTCCTGGGCATACTGCACATCCTTTAAGCTAAATGTTTTAATAATAAACTAAAGACCGAACTTAGTTGATTTCACGATCTTAACTTTATAGTCAGCTTCAAATCTGGCAAACTCTTCATCCACGTCAAAACCCGGAATAGGACTCATGCAGTCTTCAAGTATATAAAACTTTTTCAGCACGTCCTGGCGGTCCCGGTAATGTTCAAAAAACTGCTGGACGGAACTTAACACGCAGTGTGTTTTTGCCTGTCCCGCAACAACAATCTGGTCATACTCCTCAAAAAGATTGAGAAAGGAAAGATTCGCAAAGTTGTTCCGGTCAAATTCCGGCTTGATAATGCCGTACATTTCGCTCAAGGGATCAGTCCCTTTAACCAGATGAATGGGGACAGACTTCCTTGCCGCTTCGTGGGCATACAGCATGTTGGCAAACTGCGCCTCCAAAGCTGCTCCTTTGGTGCCCTGAATGCAATGATAGGGCCAGATAATAAGATCAAGCCTTCCGTATTCCTTGAGACCGATCAGATACTCCCTGGATTCATCAGGGTTAAAGACAGCTTTCCACCTGCCTTTGTCCAGGTCTTCAAGTGTAATTACCGTATAAGACGTAGGATTTATCCCCTTCTCATCAACCCACCAGCAGGGATGAAAAATCTGGTGAGGAACGTGTGTATCCAAAGATACGGCTATTTTTGTAATCCCGGATAAATTTTGATACATCCAGCGGGTCAGTCTTTTTACGTCTTCATAAGCCCCCGGAACTGGCAGCGCGCCGTCATCCATAAAATCAACCTGCAGATCAATAACAACCAGCAAAACCTTATGCCTGTCATCAGCGGCAGAGCTGATCTTCGTACTTGCGGCAAGAGGCAGAAATTTGTTCAGTTTCCTTGTATTTTCCCTGCCAAAAGCATTTATGTCCACTATTTCTTCAAAAGCAAGTTTCAATGCCCATTCCCCTTATCAAAAAAATAACCTCTTTTTCATAGCGCAGACCCTCAGCGATATTTCTATAATAATGGTTTACCTGGAATAATTCAACGTTTTAGGAAACCCAAAATAGTCTTAAATAAGCTTATTTTTTAAATCTGACGGTATAATACCAGAAACTGCCATGTGCTTCATCCAAAATAACTATTAAAAGAATTCTCGCCATTTAAGATTTTTCCCCTCGGGAAAAAAATTACAGACAGTAACTATTATTAAGTATACCAGGTACACACAATAAATTAGGACTCCCCTTGTTCACAAGTGGGCATCCAAAAAACTAATTCGGTAATAGAGATTGAAGAGTATTATTTTTTACGGTATATTAATATCACAACTTTATAGCAAACACTAAAAGAGAAGAGGAGTCCGAAATGTCTGATTTTGAAAGATTAATTGAACTGGTTGAAGTGAAAAAATATAACATAGCAAGCATTCAGTTTCACCCGGGTTCTCCTTCCTGTGTTATTCTATTGTTTTTTGACGGACAGGGGATGGCTCCGGAAGGCGAACCGGTAATTTTTGAGACCGATGACGATGATTGCGTTGACTATGCCAACAAAATAGTTGAAGATAATAAAAATAAAATTTTCTAACAGGTTTTTTCAATTGTTCAAGTAAGATTCCGGAAGGCGGGAAGACAAGGATTTATGAAACGGAAAGGAGGTGTGTAAAAATCAGAAAATTATTAGGGCTTATCTTAATCACGGCCTTTATTTTTGTCTGTTTTGGACTGGCCGGCTGCTCAGGGAATAAAAAAGAAGCCAGCAATTCTGAGCAGGTCAGCCAGGGAGAAAGCACCGGGCAGGAAAAAGCAGGATCACCCTTAACCGATCTTATCACCAGGGGACAAAAGCTGGAGGGGTTATCCTACGATTATACAATGACCTCCGGCGACATTAAAATGAGCGGCCGGATGTATATGATGAAAAACAAGTTCAGGTCAGAAACAAGGGAAAATGATGTTGAGGTTATAAGCATCACGGACGGCAACACTTTTTATACCTATTACCCGGCTCAAAATATGGCTGTGAAGTTCCCAACCGGCAATAATGAACAAGCAGCAACCCCGGAAGACTATCTAAAAAATATAGACACAGCTAAAACTAAAGAACTGGGAACCGAAGTCTGCAACGGGGCAACCTGCAAGGTCATCACCATGACAATTCCTGGCCCAACAACAACTACAACTTCTGGCCCAATAACAATTGAGACAAAAATGTGGATTCACGGTCAATATGGAATACCCGTCAGAATAGAGATGACGAATGGAGACGGGACCAAGACGGTACTTAACTATACCAATATCAAGATCGGAAAACAGCCGGACGAATTATTTACGCTTCCTCAGGGCGTAAAGATTACAGATATGAACAATTTGGCGGAAAATCTGCCCAATATGCCGGGAAATTAACTTTTTAATAAAAATATTGCAATTTACTTTTAGCTACTCAAACTCCCTGTCAGGGAGTTTTTCTTCGGGCTAGACTACTTCAAAACCCGACTGTTTTATTGCCTCGCGCATTTTATCCACCGTAGCAACCTCCGGGTCGAATGTAACGGTTGCTTTACCCTGATCCAGGTTTACTTCCGCAGATTTGACCCCGGCAACACCTGCAAGAGCGTCCTGAACCGCAGCCCTGCAGTGCATACAACTCATCCCCGATACCTTAAGCGATACTGTCTGTTGGTCTGCCATTTGTACCCCTCCTTATAATCAATAAGTTTCAGATTAATAATAAATCCACAGTTTTTTTATCAATTTCTAAATTTAGATTGAGAGCGCTCAATGATATATTCTATTCCGCTTTTTGTATTAGTCCAGCAGTAAACGGGTTCTTGCACCGCTTTGACGGTTGACGAAAGTTATGTTTGTTTACCTGATTGCCGTTGTCTCAGTTTTCTCCTGAGCGCCGTAAAGAAGACTGTATATCTTATGGTTTCTGATTACCTTGCGGACAAAATGCCTCGTTTCCGGGTAAGGCAGCAAAGTAATATCTTTCTCGGCGCCGGAAATCTTCTCGCTCTGCAGCCATTCTTTTACATTCCCGCTTCCGCCGTTATATGCCGCCAGGACAAGAACCATATTGCCGCCAAACTCTCCGTTCAAACTGGACAAATACCAAGTGCCGATCAGGATGTTGGTCTCAGGGTCATAAAGCTCATCGGCCGAATATCCTTTTAGGCCAATTTGATCAGCGGCCCATTTTCCCGTTTCAGGCATTACCTGCATTAATCCCACAGCGCCCTGAGCTGAAAGGGCGTCTGCGTTAAAATTGCTTTCAGTCTTGATTACTGCAGCCAGCAGGCAGGAATCCAGATTATATTTCTTTGCATTCTGTACAATTAAATCGTGATGGGGAAACGGGTAGAAAAACCGCCCGATATGGTCCAGATTAAAAATTATCAATAATAAGATCAGCGCAAAAAGAATCCGCCTCGACAAAAGCACACCACCCCGGATTTAAAACTGCCTGTTAACTCCTACATCCTCTGGCAGTAAGGGCAGAAGTACGTGCTTCGCCCGCTTATCCGCAGTCTGACAATATTCGTTGAGCACATAGCGCACGGCTGGTTTTCACGGTTATGCACTTTGAGCAGGTTCTGGTAATTGCCGGCTATGCCTTCCCCGTCAACGTAATCCCGCAGGGTTGTGCCGCGGTTCTCAATTCCCTCCTTAAGCACATCACGGATAGCGTGAAAAAGCTTCGCTGCTTGACGCTGCGTAAGGGCATTTGATCGCTGCTGGGGGTGGATCCTGGCCCGGAATAAAACTTCGTCGGCGTAAATATTGCCCAGCCCTGCAATAAAGCTCTGGTCCAAAAGGAGAGTTTTTAAAATAACCCGGCGGCTGTGCAGTTGTTTAAGAAGGTAAGCGCTAGTAAATTCGCGATCAAACGGTTCCTTGCCCAGGCTGCATAAACCGGGGATTTTGTCCACGTCGGCGGCAGGGACCAGGGTAACATTTCCGAAGCGCCGGATATCCGAATAACGCAGCTGGCAGCCGTCGTCCAGGTTAACGATTAAGTGGGTATGCGGCGCGACCTCGTGAGAGGCAGGCAGATAAACCAGCCTCCCTGTCATCCGCAGGTGTATTACCATGACCAACCCCTGAGAAAGATGCAGCAAAAGATACTTGCCCCTTCGCTCCAGCCCTTGAAATTTCCGCCCCGCTAAAAGTGTTTTAAATTCGTCCAAACCGGGAGTCCTGATCAGCTTGGGTAGAAATATTTCTGCAGAAACCACCGACAGACCCTTAATCCTGGCATCCAGGGTCCGTTTAATTGTTTCTACTTCCGGCAGTTCAGGCATAGCGCCCTCCTATATTTCTCTTACCTCATACCAGTTGGGGCCGGCTTTCAGATCAACAAGCAGGGGAACATCCAGAATAAGGCTGTTTTCCATGAATTCCTTAACAAGAGCTCGGACTTCCTTCATCTCCTCAACCGGAACATCAAAGATGAGTTCGTCATGAACCTGAAGAATCATCCTGGTTTGAAGGTTCCGTTTTTTCAGTTCCCGGTGAATGCGGATCATCGCCAGTTTGATTAGATCCGCCGCGCTTCCCTGGAGCGGTGAGTTCACCGCAGTTCTTTCACCGAAATTACGCACCGTCCTGTTTGAGCTGAGAAGGTCCGGCAGGTAACGTCTCCGGTTCATAATCGTAGACGCATACCCTTTGCTGCGCGCCTCCTCAACAGTGCGCTTGATGTATTCCTGAACGCCCGGATAGCGTTCGAAATAATCTTTAATGTACTGTTTGGCTTCCTGGCGCGAGATGTTCGCGTTCCGGGCCAGGCCATAATCGCTGATTCCATAGATAATTCCGAAGTTGACGGCTTTAGCCCGGCTGCGCATCTGGTCGGTGACTTCCACTACCGTAATGCTGAACACTTCCGCCGCCGTTTTGGTGTGGATATCCTCCCCCTGCAAAAAGGCTTCCTTGAGGTTTTTATCATTGCTCAGATGGGCAAGCAGGCGCAGTTCAATTTGTGAATAATCAGCGGTAAGAATCAGGTTCCCTTTTTGACGGGGTATAAATACCTGCCTTATTTTTCTTCCCTCTTCCACACGGGCGGGTATATTCTGAAGGTTCGGGTCTGAACTGCTCAGGCGGCCTGTAGCGGTAACGGCCTGGTTAAAAGTAGTATGCAGCCTGCCTGTCCCCGGATTAATCAGGGAAACCAGCCCGTCCACATAAGTGGACTTCAACTTGACCAGCATCCTGTGATCAAGTATCTTGTTCACAATCGGGTGGGAATCCGCAAGTTCTTCCAAAACGCCCGCATCAGTGGAATATCCCGTTTTTGTGCGCCTGATCACGGGTAGCTGCAATTTTTCAAACAAAATTTGGGAAAGCTGCCTGGTCGAATTTATATTAAACTCGCAACCCGCAAGAACGTAGATTTCCCGGGTGAGATCATCTATTTTCCGGGCCAGTTCATCTGATAAACCGGCTAGTTGCTCTTTATCCACCGCCACGCCGGCGGATTCCATATCCGCCAGGACGTAAACAAGGGGCATTTCCACCCCATAGAAAAGCTTATCTGCTTCCTGCAGGCGCAGTTTTTCTTTCAGAATAGCCGCCAGCCGGTAAGTTGCCCGGGCGGCTGTGAGCATGGAGCTATCCTCATCGCCGGGTATAATTTCTTTCAGATGCTCCAGGGCAAGGTCTCTTAGCCGGTAGCCGGACAGCCCGGGGTTTAAAACATAGGCGGCGATCATCGTGTCAAAAGCCAGGTTCTCGACCGGTATTCCACTGGCCTTTAGAATGCGGATCAGCTTTTTGCCGTCGTGGGCGACCAATTCTATGCTGCTGTCTGTGCAAATTTTCTTTAAAGTTCTCAGCCCCTGCCCGGTTAGAGAAAATCCGGCAGCCTGAATTTCCAATCCGCCTTTTTGATCCTCCCCGGCAGCAGGAAATGCAAACACCGCCCTCTCAGCACCGCCGTCAAAACTGCCGCTTACGGCCAGAGCGGCGTGTCCGGCCTGCCGCACTTTTTCAACCAGCGCTTCCAGATCTTCCGGTTTTTCAACCAGGCATAAATCGTCACTGGCTGTTTTGGCGTAATCCGCTTCCTTGAACAAGCTGTCCGTATCCCTTGCCTGCTTTTTATTCTTAGGTTTCTGACCGGTCTGTGTAAGTGAGCGGATCAGACTCTTAAACTCGTACTTAACGCAGAATTCGATCAGCTTGTTGTAATCAGCCCCCGGCCACGCATAATCACTGATTTCTTCCTGCAAAGGCACATCTTTGACCAGCACAGCCAGCTGTTTTGATAATACGGCCTGTGAGGCAAACGGTTCAATTTTCCCCTTTTGCTTTTCTGGAAGTTCAGCCAGATTGCCGAGCATGTTTTCAAGGGTTCCGTATTTTTGCAAAAGCCCGGAAGCCGTTTTAGGTCCTATTCCCGGCACACCGGGTATGTTGTCCGATTGGTCGCCGGTTAAGCCTTTAAGATCCGCAAAGAAAGCCGGAAGCACTCCATAACGCTCCCGGACCTTTTCCTCGGTATATTCTTCAAGTTCCGTAATCCCTTTTTTAGTAAGCAAAACCCTGGTCAGCGGCGAAACCAACTGAAGCGCGTCCTGGTCGCCAGTCAGGACGAGGTTATTCATGCCGGCCCTTTCCGAAAGGACCGCCAGCGTACCAATTAAATCATCAGCCTCATAGTTGTCATATTCAGATACCCTGATGCACATTGCCTGCAAAAATTCCTTGATTAACGGGAACTGCGGACGAAGTTCCTCGGCGGTAGGCTTTCGTTTAGCTTTATATTCCCCGTAATCGCTGTGCCTGAAGGTAATCTTGCCCTTGTCGAAACATACCGCGACAAACTGCGGTTTACGGTCGGATAGAATCCGAAGAAGCATGTTGGCAAATCCATAAACCGCGTTTGTAAAAATTCCCTGTCTTGTAGTAAGCAGCGGCAGGGCATGGAAAGCTCTGTGAGCCAGGCTGTTCCCGTCGATAATTAAAAATAAACCGGAGTTCAAGAACAAAACACTCCTACCGGTCTGCGAATCTCTAAAAATTGAGCTTCTAAATAACTGAGAATATAAATAAGTATTTCACCGCAAGGCTTTAAAAATCCTTTTTGTCTTCCGTGTCGAAACAAATCACGCGCCGCTCAGAAGGAAAAGGAACTTTCAAGGCGAATAACGAACAATAACAATAATGGAGTGATTGATTTGCTTAAAAGACTGATTGCTTTAATCATTGTGATTTTCCTGGTGTTTTCCCCTTCGCTGCCGGCGCTGGCCGCTGACGACATTGTCCAGGGAGCATCAGATATCCAGGAAATCATAGATTATATTGAAAAATATTATATAACACCGATTAACGCTGACGACTTAACTCAGGCAGCCATACAAGGAATCATTGATTCATTGAACGATCCGTATACAGAGTACTTGAGCCCGGACATGCTTGAACAATTCTCCGGTTCTTTGGAAAATCAGTTTACCGGAATAGGAGTCGAGCTTGAAGTTAAACCGCCCTATCCGGTTATTGCAAATGTAATTGAAGATTCCCCGGCTCAGAAAGCCGGCCTGAAAAAGGATGATTTAATTATCACTATCAACGGGGTGGATATTATAAATCAGCCTCTCTGGGATGCAACCGACAAGATCCGCGGCCCGGAAGGAACAACTGTCAACCTTGGCATAAGGCGCTCCGGTGAGAGCGAGTTCAACGTAACCATAGAAAGAGCTTCAATAAACGGCCCGACATGCGATTGGGAAGTTTTAACCGGCGCCACGGGTTATATTTATGTAAGCACTTTCGCCAGCCGCACTGCAGAGGAATTCAGCGAAGCGTTAAGTCAATTAAAGGAACAAAAGGTTAATGGCCTGATTCTGGATCTGCGCAGCAACCCCGGCGGCTACCTGCAGGCGGCCGTGGATCTGGCGGATTATTTTCTTCCTGATAAAAGCCTTGTTGTGACAACTGTTTACCGTGACGGGCAGAAGGATAAATATTATACTTCCGGAAAAAAAGAAAAATGGGACCTGCCGGTAGTGGTTCTGGTTAATGAATATTCCGCCAGCGCCTCCGAGATTTTGGCAGGAGCCCTCAAGGATTACGAAAAAGCGTCTTTAGCAGGGGTACGGACGTACGGCAAGGGAGTGGTCCAAGATGTGATTCCCCTCCAAAACGGCGGCGCCTTGAAAGTCACTGTAGCCAGATATCATACTCCCGATGGATATTCAATAGACAAAAAGGGACTTGTGCCGGACAAACTGGTTTCCACCCCTGAACTTCAGAAGGTTGCTGCTTTGAAGATTTTAGACCCCTCCGGCAAGCAGGAAGTAACCCTGGATTTAAAAGGAAAAAGCATGTCGGTAAACAAGGAAAAAACCGGAGTATACCTTGCGCCCCTGGCGGACGGAGGAAGGGACTATCTCCCCCTTCGCCTCATGCTGGAAGCTTTTGGCTACTCCATAGAGTACCAGGCAAGCAATGAAAGCCTGCTTGTTAAAGGCTCAGGGGATATTATGGTATTGCCCTTGAAAAATGGGGGCAATACTTTTATTAACAATGTTCAGGTAAATTTGGACGGCGCGATATTAACCAGAGAAGGGCGAACATATCTTAATATAGAAATATTAAAGGCGCTAAATATTAAAGTCTTTAAAACCGGGACCGAAATAACACTAAAGGAAGATTAAATCCTTTCGACACCTAGCTGCATTTGCAGCGCGTCAGGGAGTGCAAAATGAAAAAGAAAGACAGGGAAACCTGCCCGTGCGGCTGCGGCAAACCCTCGCTTTGCTGCGGCAGGTTGACAAAAGTGGTTTCGATGGAACAATTCGGATTCAAAAAAGCAGGCCGGGAGCTCCGGCGAAAGCTTGGCTCGTTTGCCGATCAGCCTTTTTTATCCCGGGAAGTTACAAGGGCTCAAAAAAATTACCTGGATAAGATTAACAACGAAATAATTGACCACTATGACGAATTTACTATGGAGCGCTGTTTCGAGTGGCTGATCTTCGACTACATACTGATGACCGGTGAAACGATTATTGAAATGTTCCAAAGAGGCCCTGATCTGACCGGACAGGAACAGCAGCTCTTGCGAGAATGGTCCCAATCCAGGATTTCCCTCTACGAGGTAGCAAATATTTCTTCCAAAAAAGTTTTGACCCTGGACGACCTGATCGGCGGGACGCAAATAACCGTTAATGACCCAGACGCCGCGCAGGAACTGGATCAGGGAATGATTCTGCTTATACGCGTACTGAAAATTGGAAACGAATATGAGTTTTCAACCAGCGGCCTAGTCCTGCCGGCTGCCTGTAAAGATTTGTTTTTGAAAAAAATAAAAAATGATTTGGAATTGTATTGTTCAAAGAAAAATATAACCGTTTCCGAGGGGACAAACACATACCTTAGGGATAACGCTTGTCTGCTTAATTCATGGGTAATCGGGATGAACTTTAACTATCCGGCTTCTATTACAATCGACGAGGAAAGCGATAAAGGACTTCCGGAACCTGAAAAAGAATCATTTTCGAGCGAGATTGCCCGTGAAATAACAAATTTCTTACTCGATGATTATTATGATCGCTGGGTCAACTGCCCGATATCCGCGTTGAACGGTCTTACTCCAAGGCAGGCCTGCCGCAGTTCCGAAGGAAGAAGGTTTCTTAAGGAAGTGCTCCATGAGCTTGAACAGGTAGAAATAGAACGGGAACGTAACGGTGAACCGTCTTACGACTTCCGCAAGGTATGGCAAAAACTTGGCCTGTCCAGGGAAAAAACCGACCAGTGCGGCACCAGGCTTTACCTGGTAAAAAACGAGTCCGATACGGTTAATTGGAGTCAAAATCCCGGTGACTACCAGTGGCCGTACCCCAGCTACGCGCAGGTTGCCCTGCAAGTCCTGGAAGATTTAACGACGCGGGGCTGCGGCCGGAACCAGCTTAATTCCGCTCTTCGCCTCTGGCACGATTTCTGTTGGACAGAACGCCCCGCGATCCGCAAATCCAATGTCTGGGTGGCCACGATAATCTATGCCATGGCAAGATTCGGACTCGACCACAAGGTTAACCAGCAGGAACTGGCTGAAAGGTATGGAATCGCACCTTCAACAATCTCAAGTAACTTTCGCAGACTGTGCCTCGCCCTCGAACTGCCGGATTATGATCACCGTTACTCCACTCATCAGCCGGCCATTCCAGACTTGAATGTCGATTATTCCTTGTTGGCCAGAATCTGGAAAAACATCAGGATCTAAATATCACACCGGAGGGAAATATTTGTCCGATATATCTTTTGCCAGTCTGCTGGCAGCAATTGCCGAAAGCACTGTAGAATATATCTCTTCACTCGGGTACTGGGGGCTTTTTATCGGGATGGCTATAGAAAGCGCAAATATCCCCTTACCCAGTGAATTAATCCTTCCCTTCGGCGGTTATCTCGTTTCAATAGGAAGACTGCAATTCGTTCAGGCAGCGCTTGCCGGCACCCTGGGGGGAATGGCAGGTTCCATTTTATCTTATTTTTTAGGTTACTGGGGCGGACGCCCGTTTCTTTTGAAATACGGGCGATATATAGGAATCTCGCAAAAACATTTTGACCAGGCTGAAAGCTGGTTTTTGCGTTATGGTGAGGCTACGGTTTTCTTCACCCGCCTGATGCCGATAGTCCGTACTTTTATATCACTGCCGGCCGGGATTTCGGGAATGAATTTTTGGCGCTTTGTTTTTTATTCTTTCATCGGCTCTTTGCCATGGTGTTTTTTCTTAACTTACCTCGGTTTAAAAATGGGCCAGCACTGGGAAGACTTGAAATACTGGTTCCACCGTATGGATCTGGTCGTTATTGCAGCGATCGTCATTATCGTTATTGTTTACTATTACAGAAAGAAAAGAACCTGATTTCTTGAGGCTTATCAACATTCCTGCGTTTTACCCCGTCTTTCTTTCCTTTTATCCTTATTTTATTGTTTTTCACAAATCATTCCTTTCATAAAACACCCGGCCAAAGTCGACAATAACTTTGAAAGGGATGAATCTTCATGCTTTTAAGGGCCTTTTTAATACTTATGCTTTTATCCTTTACAGCCCCTCATGCTTCTCACGCCAAACCTCCTTCAATAAGCGCAGACGCCGCTATAATGATGGATGCAAAAACCGGCCAGATATTTTTTGCAAAGAACCCCTGCAAACAGCGGGCGCCGGCCAGTCTGACCAAGGTTATGACCGCAATAATTGCCCTGGAAAACAGCAACCCGGGTGATTTGGCCACTGTATCCAAGAACGCCGCTTCTGTATACGAAGGGCAGACAATCAACCTGCATGCCGGTGACAAAATCACATTGGATAACTTGCTGAAGGCGGCTCTGATCTACTCAGCCAATAACAGCACTGTGGCTATTGCGGAGCACGTGGCGGGCTCGGAAAAAAGATTTCTGGAAATGATGAACGACAAAGCCGGGCTTATCGGGGCTGTTAATACGCGCTTTGTTAACACAAACGGCTATACACATCCCAACCACTACTCAACCGCCTACGACCTTGCCCAGATTACAAGATATGCCCTGAACAACCCGGCATTCAGAAAATATGTCCGGTGCAAAGAGGCGGACGTTGAGTGGACCGAACCAAAGAAAAGTGAAAAAATATACAGCACCAACCGGCTGCTTGAGGGAGGCTATCCCGGCATTGAAGGAGTCAAAACAGGCTCGACTTCCGCTGCGGGCAACTGCCTGATTGTATTGGCCAACAGGGACGGCCGCAGTTTGATAACCGTTGTCCTGGACTGCTACGACCGTTACCGGGATACCATGGCTGTTCTGGACTACGGTTTTAACCAGATTGTTTCACTGGATCTATGCAGAGTTGAAAGAACTTCCGCATACCTGCCGGTCCGCGGGGGAAAGGAATCCCGCGTTGCCCTTGTAGGCGAGAGGAATTACACCGTCGACCTGCTGCGCAGCGACCTTCCCATGTTAAAGAGAAAGCTGAACCTCGATTCAGACGTCTCAGCGCCTGTATATTACAGGCAAAAATTAGGCAAAGAGTCTTTCTATCTAGGAGAAAAAGAACTGGCCAGCGTTAACCTTGTAGCCGAAAAACAGATTCCGCGCAAAAGCCCCGGCGCCCGGTTATTCGAAAAGATATTCGGCAACAAAAGTTAACCTATTGACATTCCCGCCGATTTTCGTGATAATAAGTGATGTACGTGGGCGGGTAGTTCAGTGGGAGAACGCTTGCTTGACACGCAAGAGGTGGCTGGTTCAATCCCAGTCCCGCCCACCAAAAAGGAACCTTGTGATAACTAATATTGCAGGGTTTTATTTTTTACTATCTTTATTATATGACACATAAAATTGCCTAAGTTTAAGTAACAAATATTTTTAGTGTATGTCCTGGATAAAATAGATTTTGTCAGCTATGAGAAAAAGGTATTGATCTTCTGAAATTTAATAAGACAATTAAAGCAATGTTTGATGACACCTTTCAAAAGATTGATCGTGATACAATAGACGCTGTCTGTAAAGAGTACAATATAACCCCCGGAGATTTATTTGAATACACAAAAGAGGAGGTCTTCGACGATGCCGCGCAAGTTCAAAGTTATCCTT
>JBAZGB010000060.1:0-14310 GCA_041653135.1 Eubacteriales bacterium
CAGCTCAAATAGTAGAAGTTTCAAATAAGCAGGGGTTAAAAGCCGAAGCGAATTCTTGTAGGAGGAGGAAGTCATTTAAAGGTTATTTCCGACAACTACAGGAAGTAACCCGGTTAGTCCGAAACAATGGTAGAAGTACCGGAAGGATTGGACTGGGCAAACTAAAAAGGAGGATGTGCTGGATTGCACTACGCTCCTGAGAAGGGTAGGCAGAATCCGTAAGGAATCTAAACCTACCCTTTCTCGTTGTTTAATATTAAATGCTGCAGCACAGATGGCAATAAAAAATGTATCTGTCAATTGTGAATTTTAAATTATTAAAATATATCTTTTTAAAAAAGGAGTCTTTCTATTTTTGTAGAAAAAATATATAATTGAACTACATACCAACAAATATATTTATAACAACGGAGTTTTAATAGGGTTGGACAAAGGCGTTCCAAGTATATTTTGGATGCGCTTTTTTATTTTTCAGAAAAAGAAAGGGGATAAGATATGATTGACAAAGTAAAAAAAGAAACCTTAACAGTTACTGAAAACGTAAACGAATTGTTTGGCTCCAACGTTTTTAGTGAAGCGGTTATGAAGGAACTCCTGCCCAAGCAAATTTACAAGGCTCTAAAAAAAACTACTGACGAAGGTGTGCCGCTGGATCCTAACGTGGCCGAAGTTGTGGCTAACGCTATGAAGGACTGGGCCATCAAAAAAGGCGCAACTCATTACACTCACTGGTTTCAGCCAATGACTGGGCTCACTGCCGAAAAACATGATGCGTTTATTACTCCCGTTCCCGACGGTCGTGTAATCCTTGGATTTTCAGGCAAGGAACTGATCAAAGGGGAACCTGACGCTTCCTCTTTCCCGTCCGGCGGTCTTCGCTCTACTTTTGAGGCCAGAGGTTATACCGCCTGGGATACTACTTCTCCCGCCTTCTTTAAGGATAAAACCCTGTACATCCCTACTGTTTTTGTATCTTATACCGGGGAGGTCCTGGATAAGAAAACTCCCCTTTTGCGTTCTATGGAAGCTGTATCAAAACAAGCCCTGCGGGTGCTGCGGGCCTTTGGCAACACCACAGCCAAAAAGGTTATCGCCACAGTAGGTCCCGAACAGGAATATTTCCTTGTTGACAAAGAACTTTACGAGCAGCGCCGGGACCTGATTTTAACCGGCCGGACTCTTTTCGGCGCCGCCTCTCCCAAAGGCCAGGAATTAGAAGACCAGTACTTCGGAGTAATTAAAGAGCGTGTTGCCGCCTTTATGCATGAACTGGACGTTGAACTTTGGAAGATGGGCGTATCCGCCAAAACTAAGCATAACGAAGTTGCTCCCGCCCAGTACGAACTCGCCCCTGTTTTCAACGATGTAAATATCGGTACCGATCACAACCATCTGGTGATGGAGACAATTAAGAAAGTAGCGCTTCACCACGGCCTGGTTGGCTTGCTTCACGAAAAGCCGTATGCCGGGATTAACGGTTCCGGCAAACATAATAACTGGTCTATGAGTACGGGTGATGGTGAAAATCTTTTCGACCCCGGGGAAACTCCCCATGATAACGCCCAGTTTCTGGTTTTTCTGGCCGCTGTTCTTAAAGCTGTCGATGTCTATGCGGACCTGCTGCGGGTTACCGCCTCCTGCCCCGGCAATGACCACCGGTTAGGCGCCAATGAGGCCCCGCCGGCTATTATCTCTGTTTTCCTCGGCGATCAATTAACCGAAATTATAGAAAAGATTGCTCAAGGCAGTGAGGTCAGCAGTAAAAAAGGATACGAGCTCACGCTTGGGGTCTCCTCACTTCCCGTTCTGCCGAAAGACAATACCGACAGGAACAGGACGTCACCTTTTGCCTTTACCGGCAATAAATTTGAATTCCGTATGGTTGGTTCGTCACAATCCATCTCCGGACCCAACTTTGTACTAAATACCATTGCTGCGGAGACCCTGTGTGAAATTGCCGATAAGCTTGAGGATAAGGACAATGTCAATGCCGAAGCTCAAAAAGTTGTGCAGCAAATTTTTAAGGATCACGGCCGGATTGTCTTTAACGGCAATAATTACACCGATGAGTGGGTTAAGATTGCTGAAGAGCGCGGTCTTCCCAATATCACTTCCACAGTAGAGGCTCTTCCGACACTGACAAATGATCGAAACGTCAAGTTATTTGAAAAGCACGGAGTTTTAAACAAGACAGAACTGGAAGCCCGCAGGGATATAGTACTGGAAAATTATATCAAAACCATAAATATCGAAGCCTTGACTGCCCTGGAAATGGCCAAGCGGCAGATTCTGCCTGCCGGTATTACATTCGCCTCCAGGTTGGCCGATTCTATTAACTCCGTGAAAGCAACCGGTATAGAGGCCCTTACCAGCGCCCAGGGAGAACTGCTTCAGGAAGTCTCCTCTACTCTGGCGTCATTGAAGAAAAATATTAACGCTCTTGAGAAAGCCCAGGCTGAGGCCGAAAAAATGCATGGCGACGTATACAAACAAGCTCAATTTTACAGGGATTCCGTATTTACAGCAATCAGTACCCTGCGGGTTGACGCCGACAATCTTGAAACTATGGTTGACAAAAACCTCTGGCCCTTCCCCACATATGCAGATTTGCTGTTTAACCTGTAACCTTTGAGCTGATAACTTTGCAAATCAGTCAGCCACCAGAGCCGGCCAAACGTTTTGAGTAAATGAACAATAAGCCTTCTGCCATGAAAGTAGGAGGCTTGTTTTTTTTCATTGGACTGCAAATTATCTCACCTAAGAAAACCAGTGATAAAAAGCAATGATATTATCGAAATGTCTCGAATAATTTGCCCTTGACTAGTAGTATAATAGTAATATAATAGTAAATTAATAAGTAATTTTTAGCGGGAAGTGTGGTGGTTGTACATGGAAGAGGAGGAAATGATAAGGACATATACTGAAAGATATTTGAACAGGAAAGACATAATGTTTCGACTTCCTTACGGAATGAACATTACGGATTTTTGGACAGCAATAGAAAAATACAGAAAAGGTATTGGGCAAGAAGTTCCTCTATTAGATCAAAAAAATAATAAATTTTGGTTTTGTCCAGTTCCTTACAGAAAATTTTTGTCTTTGATTGATGAATGCGCACAAACACCAATTTCAAAATATGTTACAGGTGTTCTTACTGAAGAGATGCCGTACCTGGGAAGAACTCTTGTTGCAGATGCTCTTATTGATGAGGCTTTTAATTCAAGTGTAATTGAAGGCGCATTTTCTACAAAAAAAAGAACGAAAGAGATTATTAGCCGTAAATTGACACCCTTAAATATTAGCGAACAAATGATATACAATAACTATCAGGCACTAGAATACATTCTTGAGAATATACAGACGCCGTTAAATGAAAATATGATTCATGATATATATAAAATAATTACTTATAAAACTCTAGATCCAGAGGACGAAGAAGAAAGATATAGAAGCGATACAGTTATAGTATGGGATTACGCTAGTCAAAAACAAATTTATGAAGGGCCGCATTTTACAGTAGTACCCAAGATGATGGAGGAATTAATAAAATTTATACATACGGAAGATGATCTTCATCCAATAGAGAAAGCCAGTATATTGCATTTTTATTTCGTTTATATTCATCCTTTCTTTGATGGAAATGGTAGGACGGCACGTGCAATATCATTTGCTTATCTATTGCAAAAGGGTTATGACTTCTTTAGGTTTTTTTCAATATCAACGGTTATTAAGGACCAGAAGATTAGATATTACAAAGCAATAAAAGATGTTGAAGATTACGGTAGTGATCTAACCTACTTCATTTATTTCAATACAACTATGATACTTGAATCTATAATGGGTGTTTTAAAAAGACTTGGCAAGGAATATGGAAGGGTTATTCTTTTTCATTACCTTGACAAAAAGGGAGTATTCTTGGTTCAACGCCAAAAAAAATGCATTCAGTATCTTATAAAATCTGAACTAAAATATATAACTATTGAAGAATATATGAAAAAATATAAAGTATCCTACGAGACAGCCAGAAAGGATTTAAGCATGCTTGAATCAATTGACCTATTTAAAAAAGGGAAGGTCGGAAAGAAATTTGTTTATGAATTTATTGGATTAGAAGAGTTGGGTTTGGAACAATTCGCATTTGCAAAACCGCCTGCAACTTCTTAAATACGATTAAGATAAAAGAAAAAATCTCAAGTGAGTACATAGAAGGATTCGGTACAAGCAACAGTATAAATAGCGTATTGACTAATTGTGGATACATTGCTGTTCTTATAGTTGAAGGTGAAGGAATCAGTGAAAGAATGAGTTTACTTGAAGTCGAAGGAAGGAAATTGAACCGGACGGTTTACCTGTATAATCTAGTACATTGATTCCTAATTAACGTTGCAATATGTCAGATTATGGCTTATAATTCTCCTGTAAAACTTTTGAAGGAGGATTATGAGCATGCCGTTTGAAAGCACAAGGGCAAAGTTCAATTTCACTGCCGGAGAAGTAGCCAAATTGGAAACGATCGCTAAGTCCAGAACAGCAAGTATTAGCAGCATTGAAAGAGCAAAAATTCTTTTAGCCTATTATCACGGAGAAACGGTGTCATCTATTGCCCGTTCCTTGAAAACCAATCGCCCAAAGGTAGAAAGGCACATCTCCAAGGCGTTGGAACTTGGCGTTGAAGCGGCCCTCGAAGATCTGCCCCGGAAGGGTAAGCCCCCGGTCATTACTCCAGAAGCGAGGGCCTGGGCCGTGTCTGTGGCCTGTCAAAAACCCAAAGACCTCGGTTACAACTACGAGCTATGGACGACCAGGCTTTTGGCGGAACATATCCGCAAACACTGCTCTGAGTTCGGCTTCGATTGCCTGGCAAATCTGTCGCGGGGAACAGTTTCCAAGATATTGTCCGAAAACAAAATCAAGCCGCACAAGATTCAATATTACCTGGAACGTCGCGATCCCGAGTTCGAACAGAAGATGATTCAGGTACTGCATGTGTACAAGGAAGTCCAGGTTATATCTGAAAAAGGAGAAGATAGTCTGTCCGCCTACATCTCTTATGATGAGAAACCCGGAATCCAGGCGATTGAAAACACCGCTCCCGATCTGCCCCCTTCGCCTGGCAGATACGCTACCGTCTATCGTGACCACGAATACGTAAGACATGGGACACTCAGCCTTCTTGCCGGTATCGATCTATTAACCGGCGAGGTCATCGCTACAGTGGAAGACAGGCATAGAAGCCAGGAGGTAATCAATTTCTTGAAAAAGCTTGATGCGCATTATCCTGATAAGAAACGGATCACCATAGTGTTGGATAACCATAGCGCGCACACTTCAAAGGAGACCAGGAAATATCTCGCAACGGTTCCCAACCGCTTTGAATTTGTCTTCACTCCCAAGCATGGTTCCTGGCTGAACCTTATTGAATCCTTCTTCGGTAAACTGGCCAAGACAGTGCTCAGGGGGATCAGGGTCAAATCGAAGAATGAGCTTGCCGAACGCATCCTTTCGTGCATCGATAAGATTAACGAGTCTCCGGTCGTGTACCGATGGAAGTATAAAATGGATTCAATTTCAGCCGTCTAGTGTTGCAATGTTATTATGGTATCGCTCTACTAGATACCTTAAATTAGTGATGCCGAAAAGGTTGGTTTTGATTATGTCCGTGAAGGATATTTGGACGAAAAACTCATCGAATACGGATGGAGAAATTATATCTTTAGATTGGGGTAAACATGAAATAGCTCGTCTATAGTAACATAAAGAAAAGTCGGTTATGAATAACGGAAATTTTGGAAGGGTATGACCATTCCAGCCGCTCAATCGGCAGTTTTTACATTGGTTCAGGAAAAAACCGAACCGTCCATGCTGGGCAGGGTTTTCAGCCTGGTCAATGTGATGTTCACAGGCTTCATGCCGCTTGGCATGGCCATCTTCGGGCCGCTGGCCGACATTGTGCGAATCCAGACCATGGTTATCGGTTGTGCTGTTTTTATCATCCTTCTGGGACTGAGTATCTTCCTGTCCAGAGATTTTTACCATGAAGGCATTGCGGCATCAAGCAGCCGGGAAAAACTTATCGCAAGATAGGATCAATCGTAGAAACCCCCGGCTTTTATGAAAATCTGACCGGCGGACACATATGCAGATTTGCTGTTTAACCTGTAACCTGTAACCTGTAATCTGTAACCTGTAAGCTAATATAAATAAATTCCTTGATTCATGTTATCGTATATGATAACATGATGAGTGAAGCATATACTAAGTTTAGAGATGTATCATGAATTGACAAGTGGAATACTACAAAAAGGAAAATGGAGATATTCCCGATGAGTAAAGCAGGAGCAAAGTTTTCCGAAGTGAAAGAACTTTTAATGAAGGATGAAGAATTCAAGGAAGAGTATGAAAAGCTGAAACCGCGCTATGATGTGATTTCGCAAATCATTGAAGCGCGAACCAGCCAAAATATTACCCAGGAAGAATTGGCGTTTCGGGTTGGGACCCAGAAATCCAATATCAGCCGCCTGGAAAGCGGAACGTACAATCCATCCCTGGACTTTTTAACTAAAGTTGCCCGTTCTCTTGGAAAAGAGGTACAGGTTACGTTGAAATAACTGAAGTGTATGATAGCGCAAATAGTAATAATAAAGGTACATGTCATGAAATAAATAAAACAATTTGGAGCAGGCTATGATACTGCTTTTATCAAATCTTTTTACGCAAAAACCTGTCATTTTTAAGTTGAGTTACGACGCAACTGCTGCGATGTTCAATTTGCATACTGAAAGAAAGGACAAGCCCTATCCAATCAAGGAAGCCGTGTCAAGTTTTAACCGGCTGCGCTTTCCAATCGATGTGCAAGGTGCGGATGAAGCTATGCAAATAAAACCGCAAGACGTTGAGGCGGTACGCGCATGGCTTTTGCATCTGTCAAAAGCTGTTGGCCAGCAGCATGCGGTTTGCCGGTGTGATGCACTTTCAGAGGCGATTAAACAGGTAAATGTTCCTTCGGACTTTAAACTTTTCTTTTCAGAGAGAGAAAACGGAATTTTCTGCGCGCCTCCGAAAGGAGTAACCGTGCTGGCGGAAAACGGTTGGTTTCTATCCGGAAATGACATGTGGCATGTGGCCTTAGGGAATGCTGTCTCTCAGTCAATGCGCGGCCCCGTTGGATGCTGCCGGCTTGTCGAACTTTTTTCCAAGGAACTGCCGGCTCTCATAAATAATGGCGTCAGTGTGGAGTGTCCCTACAGCTATGATGACACTCCATATTTGTGGGTTACAGTAAAAGAAGTGACTAAGGACCATGTTGTCTTACAGCGTGAGATGCGCATCAATGAGCTGCGGCCGGTATATGGTACTCAGGATTATGTGTGGGACGGAAATACCTTGCGGCCCAGGCAGCATGATGCGCTGATCGAGCGATTGTTTGCACAGGGAGATAATGTCACGCTTACAGGTGATGATATTCCAAAGCTTGTGCTGGCAGCCTGCGGCGCATGGAAATCATTTCTCAAAGGAGATGTGCGGCGCCTGCTTGAGCTGCATCCTGTCCATGAAAATAGTGAGCTGTTGCTGTACGGCTACTCTGAGCAGCACAATGGTATCGGTAAAGCCTATGCGCGTGCCGAAGTCTGGGCAGGAGGGAAACGTTTTTCTGCCGCGCAGCTCTCACGGGCGATTTTACCGGAAAGTGAATTTGTGCAGACGGACGATGGCTGGTTTAGTATTGAACAACTTGAGAAACTGGGGATTGGCCGGATGGGCAGACTTGCTGACGGCCGTTCCATTGAAAAACCGTTTGCGCTCAGCGCCGAAGAATTGCTGTCCTATGGCGGGGACCGTCTGTCCGGTCCATGGAAACGCATGGTGATTGAAAACCTGTCCCGTGAACAGGCAGGGAAAAGCAATACATACAGCCATCTGCGTTTTCTTGCCGAATGGGGGCTAAGCGGAGGGCTGAACGGCAGCGGAGCGGAACATATAAATGCCCTGCTTGAGCTTATCAATGAGCTCTACCGTAAAGCGCCGCAGCCCCGGCTGCTCATCACCGGGAAAAGGCAGCGCCTGGCTGAGATATACAATGGTCTTCAACCGCTGTCGCCGCTTTGGCTGGATGGAATCAAAAAAGATGTTTCTGCGCCGGTCCAATCGTACCCGATTATTATTGCTTCAACCAATTCCATAACCAAAAACGAGGCGCCGGCATCCTTAAAATTCGATATTATTGTTTTGCTGGAACCGGACACCATGACAAAGAGCAGCAGCACAAAAATTTTCGCGGCTCTTGACAGACTTAAGGCCAGGATGCGTATTGCGTTGTATATGGATACGGGATATATGAACAGGTACGAAACACGGCTTGTTCAGCGGGAATTACTGGGCATCTCCAGGAACTCCGCTGCGGATTGCCTGGTTATTAATCCAGACAGGCAGTTGCCCCCGTTTCCCAGGCCGTATGTGTTTAAGCCGGCCGCACCGCAAACTCCGCAGAAGTTTGCCGAGATTCAAGTGCAGGGTGAGCCGGCGCCGGATAAGAGCATCCCCATTCCACAACGGACTGAACAACCTCAAACCACCAGCGCCGGTTTCCGGCCGCGAATAAGCGTAAGCTTCCGGACAGGAGAACAGTCTTTTGTGGAGCAGGCTCAAAATTTTTCTGCCAGGACAGTGAAACAGGCAAGCTTTACTCCTTTTATAACCTACTGGCCAACATACACAAGCATGACGAATTCCCAGTCGCAATGGTATTTTTATTGGCGCGGGAAGGTGCGCTGCGGTGAATATCCGCAGACAGACCTGTCCTATATTTTTCTGTATGTTTATGAGTTGATCAACCTTGTGGGCTGCCGGTCGCCCTTTGAAGGCTACCAAAAGTTAATGGATGTTTGGCGCGTATACAGGGCATCGTTTCCCAAACTGGACAGATATTTAGCAGACTGGGTGAACGATTTTGTCCTGGTACATGGTCTGGACGTTCCTGCAGACGAAGTTTCCAATCTGTGCGGCTATCCGGTCGGTCTGCATAATCTGGATGACTTGCTGCTGACGAAATTTGGCGAAAGACCGCTGCGTATCGGCATCCCCTTACTGTCGCAGGCCGCCAATTATGATATTACGCGCAGTAAATTTTATCAAAGTATACACGCCACAATATGCGATGAGTATATTCCCAAGGCCGTCGCGCTGGTCGATGCCTTCCTGGAAAAACAGCAGGGACGCCGGATTATAGAAATGTTCAATCCCGGATCTATACAGCGTGAGCGATACCTGTTTCCAAGCGCATTGTATGCGGGAGAGCCGCGCACGATAAAGGTAAACTCCGTACACCTGAGCACGCATTCACCCCTGCGGGATTTTCTGGCGCAGGTCATCCGCCATACGGAAAATAAGCTGCGCGAAATCAAAGGCTTTCCGGGAAAACTGCGCGGCGTTGAACTGGAAGAAGAGCTGTGCAGGCTGATCGATGTATATATGGAGCGTGAGCTTTTCAAAAAGCAGGAACCGCAGCCCGGCATTACCATAGACGCCGGCAAACTGGCCCTTGCAGCGGCCGAGGCCGAGCAAACACAGCGCATGCTGATGACAGAGAACACAGAAGAACAAATGAACGCGCCTGCGCCTGATTTTATAAAACCTTTGCCGGAGGCTGCGGTGATACCGGCAGTACCCGCATGTCCGCATGACACACCCGACGGATTGCTAACAGATCTTGCGCTTGCAGCGGAACTGCTCTTACAATTAGATGACAGTGAACGCCGGCTTGTTAATACGCTGTCAGACCATGGCTGGGAAATGGAAATCAGCGCATTGCAGGCTGTCCTGCCGGATTGTTTCACGGAAGACATCGTCGACCGGATCAATAAAAAGGCGCTGCAGATACTGGGCAGTTTGTTGATTGTTCAAGAAAGCGGGTCGCATCTCGTTGACGAGGACTACCGGGAAGAGCTTGAACATCTGCGGGCATATCCGGCGCAGGAAGAGCATACTGCGTGGAACGCTGACGAGCTTGCCGCCGAATGGCGGGAACTGTGCCAAAAACTCTCGCCCTATCAGCTGGATATGCTGTATGCTATTGTAAGCGGAGCAAGCCGTCAGGAACTGCAAAACATAGCAGAAAAGGAAGAAACCATGGTCGAGCCGGTATTAGACAGCATTAATGAAGCAGCCATGGAAATCATTGGAGACATTTTAATTGAGGATGGAACCGTCCTAGAAGAGTACATCGAATCTGTTAAAGCTTTATTTTCTGTGGGGGATGAACGAGTGTGAACCAAATGAAGATTCCCAGAAGAATATCAACCGCCCTGGTTAATTCGCTGACCTCAGGGGTTGTGCCGCGGGTGGGGCTTGAATATATCACTGTCGGCAGGAAATATGAAATCGAAGCCCTGCTTCGCGACCTGGATAATACGGCGGAAGGCGGCGCAGCACTCCGGCTGATTACCGGGCGCTACGGCAGCGGCAAAAGCTTCATGCTGCAAACCATTCGCAATTATGCCATGGATCGCGAATTTATCGTTGCTGACGCTGATTTGTCTCCCGAGCGCCGTCTGGTCGGCGCAAATGGTCAGGGCCTGGCAACCTACCGGGAACTGATGACTAACCTTTCTACGCGCACGCGTCCCGATAGCGGGGCTCTCGAAATCATTTTGCAAAAATGGATTTCTTCACTTCAGCAGCAGGTCATCCGCGAGCAGGGCAGCCGGCCGCCTGAGGATGTCCTGGTACAATGCGTGGAAGAGCGCATTCTTGAGGCGGCGGGCGAATTGGAAAACATGGTGCACGGTTTTGACTTTTCGTCAGTGCTTGCAACATATTGGCGCGGCTATAAGCTTTCTGACGATGAAAAAAAACAGGCTGCGCTGCGCTGGATGAGGGGCGAATTCACGACCAGGACCGAAGCCCGCAAAGCGCTGGGGGTCGGCGTGATTATCGATGACGGCAGCTGGTATGATTACATGAAGCTATGGGCTGATTTTATAACGAATTTGGGGTATAAAGGATTAATCCTTTTTCTTGACGAAGGTGTCAACCTCTATAAAATCACAAACAACGCTGCCCGTACGGCCAACTATGAAAAATTGCTGCAGATATTTAATGACACAATGCAGGGCAGAGCAGCGCATTTGGCCGTTTTCATGGGCGGCACACCTCAGTTTGTAGAGGATGAACGACGCGGATTATACAGTTATGAGGCACTGCGCTCCCGCCTGATGGAAGGACGTTTTTCCGCAAACGGATTGCGAAACTTGGCTGCGCCTGCGCTCAGGCTCGAAATGCTGTCCAATGAGGAAATCCTTCTGCTTCTGCAAAAGCTGCGCGCTCTGCACAGCACCCACTATGATTATGAAAGTCCGATTAACGATGCTCAGCTTGTGGCGTTTATGGAAAGCGCCGTTGGAAGAATGGGCGCGGAAAAACTGCTGACGCCCCGCGAGGTCATTCGTGATTTTATGGATATTCAAGACATCTTGCGCCAGAACCCGGAAAAGACATTTGAACAGCTTATGGAAGGACATAAAGTGGAGGCCGCCGGGGAAGATCCGGACAAGGTCAGCGACTTCCTGACGGAGTTTGAACTATGAGCAACCCTTTTTACCGCCTGGCCCCGTTTATTCAGGAATATATTTACCGCAATAACTGGACGGAACTGCGGGATGTGCAGGTCGACGCCTGCCATGTGCTGATGGATACCGACGACCATTTGCTGATCGCTTCGGGTACAGCCAGCGGCAAAACGGAGGCGGCGCTTTTCCCTGCTCTCACACAGCTTTACGAACATCCGCCCCGCAGTGTAGGTATTCTGTATATCGGGCCGCTAAAAGCGTTGATCAACGACCAGTTCGAGCGATTAAACGACGTTTTGCATGAGGCGAACATTCCTGTCTGGCACTGGCATGGCGACGTCTCCCAGAATGAAAAAACGAAACTTTTACGGCGGCCTTCCGGCCTGCTGCAGATCACGCCGGAATCGCTGGAGGGGCTGTTGATGAACCGGCCCAACGCCATTCCGCATCTGTTCGGTGATTTGCGGTTTATAGTTGTTGATGAAGTACACGCATTCATGGGGCAGGATCGCGGAGCGCAGCTTTTATGTCAAATTGCCCGGGTTGAAAGCATGGCCTGCTGCGCGCCGCGCCGTATCGGTCTGTCTGCAACCCTGAGTAGCTATGATGCGGCAAAGAACTGGCTCAGCGCGGGAACCTCGCGCGGTGTAGCGGTGGTCAATCCCGCGGGCGGCCGCAAATTGCGGCTTGCCGTGGAGCATTTTTCGATACCGGATGCCCGCAATACCGAACAGGCCGAACAGCTTGCCCAGGCACGGACGACTTTCTACGAGTATATTTACGACGCGACACATGCCAAAAAAGCGCTGATCTTTACAAACAGCCGGACGGATGCGGAAGAAGTGACCAGAGAAATGCGAACTGTTGCTGCCCGCCGTAGCGAACGTGATGTCTTTTATGTTCATCACGGCAGCATTTCCGCCATGCTGCGTGAAGAGGCGGAGGCGGCGCTGCGCGAAGGTCCGGGGCCTGCCGTTGCAGCGGCCACCCTGACATTGGAACTGGGCATCGACTTAGGAGATCTTGAGCGGGTGCTTCAGGTAGGGGCGCCGTACAGCTGCTCCAGCTTTGTCCAGCGCCTGGGGCGGTCGGGAAGGCGCGGACAGCCTTCGGAAATGCTGTTCGTCTGTCCTGAAGAAGAAGATGAAAGCGCGCCGTTGCCCTCACGTATTCCATGGACGCTGCTGCGCGCTGTTTCGGTAATCGAGCTGTACACCAAAGACCGCTGGATCGAGCCGTTTACACTGCGCCGGCAGCCCATGGGGCTGCTGTATCATCAGACAATGAGCATTCTTAAAGCAATGGGCGAAGTTACGCCAAAAGAACTTGCGCAAAAAGCGCTGGCGCTGCCTGCTTTCCGGGAGATTGATCCTGAAGATTATAAAACATTCCTGAGATACCTGCTGCAAACCGATCACATACAGCGCGTCGATGACGGCGGATTGATAATTGGCTTAACCGGAGAAAAAATCGTCAATAATTTTCGTTTTTACGCAGTATTTCAGGACGAAGAAGAACATGCCGTTTATTCCGGCACGGAAGAAATCGGCAGCATCACCACAGTCCCGCCGCCGGGCTATGCAATGACCCTCGCGGGACGTTCCTGGCGTGTTATTGAAGTGGACAGCAGGCATAAGGCGGTATATGTTGAACCTATCCGCGGACATTCGGATACTTTGTGGCTGGGCGCAGGAGGCGACCTTGATACCAGGGTTGTGGCAAAGATGCGGGATATTTTGAACAGCAAAGAAATCTATTCTTACCTGCAGCCCAATGCCGTCAGACGGCTGGAAAAGGCCCGCAGGCTTGTACATGAAACAGGTTTACTAAAAAATATTGTGGTTAACGCCGGAGGGGACTCACTTTTTGTTCTGCCCTGGATTGGCAGCAATAAATTCCGCACGCTGGCCCGGGTGTTAAAATTTTTACTGAAAGAACCGCTGCGTTTGCGTACAATACTGCCTACGGAACCTTATTACCTGACAGTTGCAGGGCAGTGCAGCGCCGGGGAATTGCAGCAGGAACTTGAACGGCTTGCCGAACAAACAATTGATCCTTTAAAGCTGCTGGATGAAGCGGAAGCCCCGTTCCTGGGGAAATACGATGAATTTGTATCTCCTGATTTATTACGCAAAGCATTTGTCGTTGATGGATTAGACCTGGACTTTTTTAATCAGAACAGGTATTGAAGCCGCTCGCGCAAAAGCCCTTTTTCATCACCAGGCAGAACCTGATTCGCTGAGGAACGGCGACGGCGATTAAAGGGCTTAATTTTTTGGGCGAGTCCGCCGAGTTTCCTTGATAGCGTTTAACAAGCATTTACCAATTTAATCTTCTAGCTAACTCATCATATATGTTCTCTCTAGTCCCCACCAGGGCAATCACTATTAATCTGCCTTCTTCGTCTATGTAATAGATAACCCGGTATTCCTTCCCTTTAAATTTGTTATGCTGGGAACGGAGTTCCTTGTAAGGGCCAGATAGCTTGTTATTCTTGTATGGGTTTTCAGCAATTTCATGGATTCTGTTGAACAAAAAATCCCTTAAAGCAGGTTCCATCTTTTTGAGATCTCTAACTGCACCTTTGGATAGCCGGATTTCATATTTTTTCTTCATTTTCTATACTCCTAATGGCATCCTGTTGCCGCTGACAACATTTGAACCAAGTCTGCCAGAGATAAATGGCCACAAAAAGACAAGACTAAATGGACCAAAACCCACGGAAATAAATAAACATAACATAAAA
>JBAZGB010000061.1:0-13762 GCA_041653135.1 Eubacteriales bacterium
AACCGCGTGAAGAAAGTTTAGGCTGTTGGGTCTGGGCTACGACAGACCTGTAGCTTGGTTTGCTGGTGGTTTTTGTTTCTGTAGGTATAAGTAATTTTTGTCCGGGATAAATGAGGTCGGTTTTTATACAGCTGGCGTGTTGTATATCTTTAACTGAAACACCGTAATGGTTGCTGATCCAGTCTAGAGTATCCCCTTTTTTTACTACGTATGTTTTGCATGTTCTTGCGTTTGCGATCAGGGCAAACGAACTGGTTAGGAATATTATCATAAAGACAGTAGTAAAAAAACTAAGAAATAATTTCTTGCCGCAAGGCCTGGCGTTATTGGAACGTCCCATTTAGTTGCCTCCGAAATGGATATTTCTTACTACCAACTTTATGCAAGTGATCAAGTTTTTCGACACTGTTTCCTAAAATTCCTTCTTTTTTAATTAAAAAATATTCTTCGCAAAAAAACGAAAGAAAACTGCAAATACAAAAAATACACAGGAACCGTCCCCTTGTATTTAAAAAAATAAACCTAACGAAAATTTGAAATGTCGTCAGGCAAATATCCCTTGATTATTTTTGATTTTTTTTGCGCTGGGCAACTCTGATATCAACGCCGACCATCAGTCTGTACGGACGACACATCTGGTAAATACGGGAAGTTGTCCTTTCTCCCAGGATCTCATCAAGGTCTTCGAGATTGATATTGGTGGTGATTATTGTCGGCAGACAGTAGTTCAGACGGTGATTAAGAATCGAATAAAGCTTATTGCGGACCCATTCTGTGTAATTATGAGAACCAAGGTCGTCCAGAATTAGGAGAGGGACCTGTCTGGCGGTGTCCAGAAGGTCTTGTTCGGTGAGGTCTGATCCGGAGTTTGGATTATAGGTGAACCGGATGTGATCAAGAAGATCGGGCACAATTACAAAAAGAACCAGAAATCCTTCTGCCAGCAAAGCGTTGGCAATGCAGCAGGCTAAAAAGGTTTTTCCGCTTCCGACCGGCCCGGAGACAAGTAACCCGTCACAGTGGCTGTCTTTTTTAAATTCAGCTACAAAATCTAAAGCAGCCTGGTAAGTTTGTTTTGCGGTATCATAATAATTGACGCTTTTAACCGGATCTTTTATTTGATAATAACTGAAATCGAAGTTTTTAAAAGTGCAGGTGTGTAAAAATCTAGGCAGGCCGGATTCTTTAAGCCGCCTTGACAGAGCCCTTTGGAGGCCGCAAGTACAAGGTTCAGCAATGTCGTTGTTGATTATTACACCGCGATCATGACAAAGCTTACAGAATTCCAAACATCTTGCTTCCTTTCCCGCCTTAAGTAACCAAGGAATTTAATCAGTTCATATACAAAGTTTTAATAATTGCTTTTTTTTGCTCGTCCGGATCACTCTTTTTATTACCGTTTCTAGCGGCGGGAAGAGAATTTCTGATTCGTTTGTTCTGAAAGCGTTGTTCATATTCCTCGATTGCTTCAACCGTGCGAAGATTGTTCTTACTCCATTGCAAAAGAATCGTATCTATATATTTAAAATTATGTTTCCCCAGTAAAACCGCTCTTCGCAAGGCATTAAGGACAATGTAAAAATCAACTTCTTCCAGCCAGTGTTTGATCTGTTCAGCTTCCATAGGTGATAATGGCCTTCCGAATTCCTGTTCAAAATTTCTGATCAGATTAGCGAAGTTCTTATTCGATACGTGCTTGCTATTGGATTGTTCTTCAAGTAAAAGGCGTGTTTTTTCTATTTCTTTTACTTTCATGCAGGCCCAGACTTCGGAAAGCTTATCAAACAACGGTTCAAAATCATATCCGCTCAAAATGCAACTCTGGGATTCATCGTAATACTGGGTGACAGTAAGGATTTCTTTTTCCAGTAAGCTGGTCAGATCGCGTTCTACACGGGCAATTCCCCCGCCAAGGTATTCAGCCAGCAGCTCAGGGGCGGGGTAAAGAATTCTTTCCTCCATACGCAGACGTAAAATTTGCAGAATCAGCATCATCTCTTCATCTGTTATACCCATTCCGGTGTAATATTTCAGAAGCAGGTTAGGTATGCTGGTTACTCCCTGCAGCATTAAATCAGTACCAAATGTCGCAGTAATATTGCCACCCCGGTATTTTTTTAAAGTCTTTCTACTCCCAACGAACATTTAATACCCCCCCCGTAGATATTTTATGGTAAGGAGGATGGTTTGTCCAGGCAAGAAAAAGCCCTCTAATCGGGGTTTTAGTCTGCATGATTGCAAAATATACAAATATTTAGCGAAAATTGTTTAAAGAAAATTTATTTATTTTGCAAACTTCAATAAGTTAGGTGTAAAGGATCAGCATTTACATTGACGATAAAAAGAAAAAGATTATTGCAGCAGGGATTGTGGTACAATAAAAAAGCTGTTGCCAAAGCAAATTATTATTTAAGATGGGGAGACTATTAATGACTGTTAAAGTAGGAATAAACGGGTTTGGCCGGATAGGGCGCAGTATTTTTCGAGCTGCTTTGGATAATCCCGAGTTGGAGATAACTGCTGTCAATGATCTGACTGATGCAGACACGCTGGCGCACCTGTTAAAATATGATTCTGTACACGGTGAGCTTGGTTACGATGTGACGGCGGAAGACGGCTTGATTCGCGTTCAGGATAAGATAATTACAGTATTTTCGGAAAAAGAACTTCGTCAGTTGCCATGGCGGGGAAAAAGTGTGGATGTTGTTATTGAGTCAACCGGTCTTTTTACGGACGGAAAACTGGCCAGCATCCATGTGGGCCAGGGGGCAAAGAAAGTGTTGATTACAGCCCCTGCAAAGAATGAGGATATAACTATTGTAATGGGGGTGAATCAAGAAAAATATGATCCGGCCAAACATAACGTTATTTCCTGCGCCTCCTGCACGACCAACTGTTTGGCTCCCGTAGCCAAGGTGCTGCATAAGAAATTTGGTATCATGCGGGGGATGATGACTGCTGTGCACTCTCTGACAAATGATCAGCGGCTTCTTGACCTTCCTCATAAAGATTTAAGAAGGGCAAGGTCCGCCGTGATGTCGATTATACCTACTACAACAGGCGCCGCCAAGGCAGTCGCGAAGGTTTTGCCGGAACTTGAGGGCAAATTAAACGGAATGGCCATGCGCGTCCCCACTACCAATGTTTCCGTAGTTGACCTGGTAGCTGACTTGAGCAGGCCTGTCGACAGTGAAGAAGTTAATGCCGAGCTTAAGCGGGCGTCGGAAGGAGAACTGAAAAACATACTTGGTTATTGTGAACTTCCTCTTGTATCCAGAGATTTTAACGGTAAGTCTTTTTCTTCAACTATAGATGCTCTGTCCACCATGGTTGTAGACGGGTTCATGGTAAAAGTATTGTCATGGTATGACAACGAATGGGGTTATTCAAACAGGGTAATTGATACAATCGTATATATGGATCAACAGGGATTATAGGGAATGGTTCGGACAAATATATCATTTGTGAAAATTTCGACATATAGAAAATACCACTAAACCGTCATTTATGGCTGTTAAAGTATTTTAAGTTTTTTTAATTTCTTAAATAATGTAATATAAAGTTGTCATAAGATAATCTATTAAAGAAGGAGGTGAAGGGTGATGAATTTTTATGAAGCCTTCAGCTACCTGAAAGGGGAAGGAGTAAAAACCCTTCCGGTGCCGGGCACCAACAAGTACTTCATTTCGTTCAGGGATGGCGAGTCAATCTATGTTAAGGAAAAAATATTAATCGGCCTTGCCAAATCAGCGATTGAAGATCCCGGGAGCATAATACCAGCTTTAAAAAGTCTACAAGCACCTCCTGCGTAAAGTTGGGTGCTTGTTTCTTTCTAAAACCCCCCGTTTATTTCCCCGCAAATATTTTCATTCCTAAAATTTCAAGAGCATTTTAAACTAATAGGTGAAGGTAAAGCTGTCAAGCTCTACACTGACAGGCCGCGATTTTAGAAAACTGTTGGGAACCCAGGACTCAAAAAAGTAAAGTGCGCCCTGTGTCGGATCATTTCCATCTAATGCCTCCCGGGCTGCTAACATAGACATGGGGCTGGGATCTACATTTATCCAACCGTTTAAAACAGGTTCAAACTGGTAAGCTCCTCCTTCGTCAACCTGGTAGATAGCATCAGGTATAGTTGCAGGGAAGCAACCGCTTAGTATCCGGTTCAGCACCACAGCCCCCACGGCAACCTTTGTCAGATAAGACTCAGAGTCTGCCTCGGCCGTAATCAGGCGTGCTAAAAGCTCGAAGTCTGATCTCGTGTAGGGAACCTTTCCTTCATAAAAACCTGATCTGCTGACCTGCGGTTTTTTCTGAGGACCTGGTATGTACAGCGTCTGGCCGGCATAAATATACTCGGAGGACAGCCCGTTGTAAGACATAATTTGTGAATAGCTTACCACAAATTTCAGGCTAATCTGATAAAGGGTGTCTCCAGGAAGAACATAATATGCTGTAGAGCCTGAATTCCATTGATTCTGATCCGGTATGTACAGGCGTTCTCCTGTGCATATAAAATAGTCACTTAAATTATTGGCTGACATGATGCTTTCTATGGAAGATCCATATTGCCGGCTTATTGAGTAAAGTGATTCTCCCTGGTTGACTGAGTGAATAACTGCAGAGGAGATTCCGGGGAAGCAAAGAAGTAAAACTGCCGCCGCAACGCCTGATAATAATAATTGGCGTAAATTCATATACCCTCCTTTTGGCCTCCGGGGTTAGCTGACGGGTTCGGAAAGAGGGTTCCCTATCTGAAACGCCGGGCACCTCCTTTAAGGCAGATCAGGATTCACCCCTGTTTTTTGTCTTTCCCCCGTATCCTTCTTTAAGGAATTCGGCCATATTTGTCTTGTTAAAACTCTATAATTATACACTTGTGCCTTTTGCAGATCCAAGTAGTAATTTATTCCAGAAAATTTGTGAATATAATTTTTGATAAAGGCTAATGATAATATCAGGGTAAGTAATGGTCTATATAGATCATTACGAAACCTAACATATAGGGACCCTTCCCAATTGGGGAGGGTCCCTTCTTGATACCTTTATATGTTCTTATATATTTATTTTAATTCCAATGTTGTTGCGCCGATTGGTCCTAGTTCAAGTATTAAAGAATGGGCGTGAACTCCATTTTGTTTGAACGTGTCTTTCATTGCCTGGGCTATCGACTCAAAATTATTGTCAGCAAGGGCCAACAGGCTTGGGCCTGCTCCACTTATACATACTCCCCTTGCGCCGGCGAGCCTTGCTGCGGCAAGAACTTTTTTCAAACCGGGAACGAGGTTGGAACGATATGGCTGGTGTATCCGGTCTTCCATTGCAGTTGAAAGCATGTTGAAGTCACCCTGCGATAACGCAGTTAAAAGTAAAGCCAGCCGGCCCAGGTTAAACACAGCATCCTGCAGGCTTATTTGCTGGGGAAGTATTTCCCTGGCCCTTTTTGTCATTACAAAAAAATCCGGAATGGCCATAATTGCTTTTAAACCTGGCGGCGGGTTAATTTTCATATACTTGATGTCACTGTCTACGGGTACTGAAACAACGATACCGCCCAATAAGGCAGGAGCAACATTGTCCGGATGGCCTTCTAAGGTTGTGGCCAAAGAGAGAATCTCTTTGTGGGAAAGATCTCCGCCAATCAGGGTGTTCGCCGCAATGAGGCCGCCTATAATTGCCGCCGCGCTGCTTCCTAAGCCCCGTGCTATCGGAATATTATTGGTCAGTTTAATCTTCAGACCTTCCGGGCTTTTTCCAGCCTGTTTAAAAAGCCGCATTGCAGCCTGGTAAACAATATTCTTTTCGTCGCGGGCGATATCACGGCTGCCTTCCCCATGTACTTCGATATGCAGGCCGGAGCTGATTCGCTGCATCTCAACGGTATTATACAACTGCAAGGCCATTCCCAGGCAGTCAAAACCAGGACCCAAATTGGCCGTAGTCGCCGGAACCTGTACTCGGATCACTTTATTCCTCCAGGATAATTTTTTCAACAGCGTTTATTTCTGCAGGAACTTGAAGTGGTTGATTGGAAATGCTGTTAATTGCCGTATTAGGATCTTTTAGTCCATGACCGGTGAGAACGCAGACTATTTTATTGTCCGGTTGAAAGAAATTTCCGGCGGCTAGCTTAAGGACTCCGGCTACGGAAGCCGCGGAGGCTGGTTCCACAAACAATCCTTCCATTCCGGCGAGCAGCCTGTATGCATGGAGGATTTCCTCATCAGTGACGAAATCAATCAAGCCGCCTGAATTAGCCGCTGCGACAACAGCTCCCTGCCAACTGGCGGGATTACCGATTCTAATGGCTGTTGCTATAGTCTCCGGTTTTTCTATTACCCTCCCTTTAACTATAGCAGCGGCGCCTTCAGCCTCAAAACCGATCATTTTAGGTTTGGAGTTTACTTTTCCACAGCCGGCATATTCGCAAAATCCTTTCCAGTATGCTGTTATATTGCCGGCATTGCCTACTGGAATAGCCAGATAATCCGGCGCCTGTCCAAGCCTGTCGCAAACTTCAAAAGCTGCTGTTTTCTGGCCTTCAATACGATATGGATTTACTGAATTAACTAACGTGATAGGATGCCTGCCGGTAATATCCCGGACTATTTTTAAGGCCTGGTCGAAATTCCCGTCAACAGCAACTACTTTCGCTCCATAGATCAGCGCCTGGGCAAGTTTACCAGCCGCTATTTTCCCTTCCGGAATCAGCACTACACAACGCAGGCCGGCACGGGCGGCATAAGCCGCGGCGGATGCGGAAGTGTTTCCTGTGGAAGCGCAGATTACAGTCCGCGATCCTTCTTCAATTGCCTTGGCCACAGCCATGACCATACCTCTGTCCTTAAAGGAACCGGTTGGGTTTAAACCCTCAAACTTAAAGTAAATTTGGGCGCCGGCCAGAGAATCCAGCTTGCGGGCTTTAATAAGAGGTGTGTTTCCTTCGTTTAAGGTGATGGTCGGTGTCTTTTCCGTTACAGGTAAGAAATCGCGGTATTTTTCAATAACTCCTGGCCAGTCCATTTAAATATTTTCTCCTTCTACACGAATTACATTACTTATTTCGTTTATTGCCGGTAATTTTTCAATAATTATTAAAGCGTCCCGCAGGTTTTGTTCTTTGACCTGGTGAGTAACCATAACGAGTTCAGCCAATTTTCCGTCTGTGTTTTTTTGAATAACTGAGGCAAGGCTTACTCCTTTGTCTCCAAACTCAAATGCTATTGAAGCAAGGACACCGGGACGGTCCGCTACCAGCATGCGCAAATAATATTTACTTTCCACGAAACCGATTGGCAAAACGGGTTTTTGTTCATAGCATGTACATCCGATAGATCCCGCCACACCGTTTAAAAGGTTTCGGGCCGTGTCCATCACATCTGATACGACGGCGCTGGCGGTAGGCATTTCACCCGCCCCTCTTCCGTAGAACATAGTTTCACCTATCGCATCTCCTTCTACAAAGATAGCGTTAAAAACATCATTGACCGCTGAGAGGGGGTGCCCTGCCGGAATAAAAGTGGGATGCACCCTTGCTTCAATTCCTTCATCCGTGTCTTTGGCGATGCCCAGCAGTTTAATTATGTATCCGAGTTCTTTAGCGTAAGCGATATCACGTCCGTTTATTTTATTGATTCCTTCTATATGAACATCTTCAAGCCTTACCCTGCTGTTAAAGGCAATGGAGGCTAAAATAGACAGTTTGTATGCGGCATCCAGTCCCTCGATATCCGAGGCGGGGTCCGCTTCCGCGTATCCTTTAGCCTGCGCTTCGCTTAAAGAAAGGGAGAGACTTTTCCCTTCCAGTGTCATTTTGGTTAAGATGTAATTTGTTGTGCCGTTGATAATACCCATTATCTTTTGGAGGCGGTTTGCGGCAAGGCACTGTTTTAACGGCCTGATGATTGGTATCCCGCCCCCGACGCTTCCTTCAAAAAGAAGATCAACATGGTTTTCTAAAGCGGCTTCAAGTAATTCCTTTCCATGAAGTGCAATCAAATTCTTGTTGGCGGTAACCACACATTTCCCTTTTTTTAAAGCTTGTGTAACATACTCTAAAGAAGGGTGAATGCCGCCCATAACTTCAATAATTATGTCTATTTCGGGATTGTCAATCAGATCGTTGTAATTATCGGTTAAGAGTTCCTGGTTAACCTGTATATTTCTTGGCTTGGTCAGGTCGCGCACGAGGATGCCGGATATTTCCAAATTTGCACAGATCTTTTGACTGATATTTTCGGCATTTCCTGTAAGAAGGCGGTAAACCCCTTTTCCCACAGTGCCCAGGCCGAGAAGACCAACTTTAATAGTATCTTCCAAAATTACCGCCTCCTAGAATTTCTGCAAATAAGATAATCTGGTGTTATTTTATCTCCGCCCTTCAAAATAAGCAATAATTTTTTAAAAAAAAGCCGGTCTGTGACCGGCTTTCAGATGATTATACAGATTAATCCTCCGCTTCCCTCATTGACGATTCTTTGAACAGTATCCTGCAATTTAACCTGAGCGTTTTCCGGCATGCGCTGGAGCTTATTTTGAATACCTTCCCTGACCAGTTCGTTCACCGATTTACCGAATATCTCCGATTCCCAGATTTTCTTGGGGTTCTCTTCGAACTCGGAGAGCATATAGCGCACCAGTTCCTCGCATTGCCTTTCGGTTCCTATAATTGGGGTTATCTCAGCAGTTATATCCGCCCTGATCATATGAACTGAAGGCGCACTGGCTTTTAATTTGACCCCGAACCGGCTTCCCTGACGGATAAGTTGCGGTTCCTCAAGATTCATATCCGAAAGGCTTGGCAGTACCATGCCGTAGCCCATCTCTTGAACTTCCCGCAGCGCATTGGCTACTTTATCAAACTCATGTTTGGATACCACAAGTTCTTTGAGTAGATGCAGCAAATCATTTTCACCATCTACCTTAATTCCTGTTTCTTCGCTTAAAATGCGGTAAAAAAGTTCGGCTGGTGAAGTTATTGTAACAGCGGCGACGCCTGTACCCATTTCCATTCTGTTTAACTTAACCTGTTCGATAAAATCATAACCGGCAAGGTGCTCTACGGCTCCATTTACATCACGCAGGCGTCTTACATCCTGAATTGCCTGGTGTACCGAGTCCTCGAAACTGCGGCGCAGCCAATGCTGGGAATCAAGTTCTTCAACCCATAGCGGCAGGGAAATATTAACTTCATTAACCGGGAATTCCATAAGTATTTTTTCAAGGATGTACAAAACATCCTGCTGTGTCATCTGTAAGCAATCGACAGGAATCACCGGCAGATCGTATTTATCGCTCAGTTCTTCTGAAAGGCCCAAAGTCTTAGAATCTTCCGGATGTACGCTGTTCAAAAGCACTAAAAAGGGACGGTTGATATCCTTAAGTTCTGCGATTACCCTTTCTTCCGCATCCACGTAGTTTTCCCGCGGGATGTCTGTAATTGTTCCGTCAGTGGTAATAACTATGCCGATAGTCGAATGCTCTGAAATGACCTTTCGGGTTCCAATTTCTGCAGCTTCCTGAAAGGGAATAGGTTCCTCAATCCATGGAGTTGAAACCATGCGCGGCTCTTCTTCCTCTTCGTAGCCAAGCGCTCCGTCAACACGGTAGCCTACGCAGTCAACCATGCGAATCTTTACCTGAATTCCCGGTGCTATAGTGACTTCCACCGCCTCATCAGGAACAAATTTTGGTTCAGTAGTCATAATGGTCCTGCCGGCGCTGCTTTGAGGCAATTCGTCTTTTGCCCTTTCCCGGTCATATTGATCCTTTATATTAGGAATTACGAGCAATTCCATAAACCTTTTGACAAAAGTTGATTTGCCGGTGCGGACACCGCCGCTGACGCCTAAATAAATATCTCCGCCTGTGCGTTCCGCGATATCGCGAAAAATATCCAGTTTTTCCATAGCATTGCCTCCCTCCTTTTTAAAAATTTATTTATCCGGTATTTAAAAGCGTACCTGAGGCATCCCCCCTATTTGCCCCGATGCCAACTTTTCTTATATATGCTTAAAAAACCTCCAAGCATCAGACCGCGCCTAATTTGGTATTCATTGACAATAATATATATATAAAAAAGTTTCGGGGAATATAACCAGCGCTGGTACGCTTATGCAAAATTTCTTCTGTACCCGGGGGTGTTTATGTATTTTTAATTGATATAATATTTTTGACTGATCCCAATCAGGGCGGAAAGATTAATACGATGATTACCGGGGAGTGTTTCGAATAGCTTTAGGCATTTATATTCATGTTCCTTTTTGTCTTGGAAAGTGTTCATATTGTGACTTTGTGTCCTACCGGTGGGAACCGGACAAAGTCAGCGCTTATCTGGAAGCTTTGGCAAAAGAAGTTAAGATGCGCAGCAAAAATATGTCAGGTAATCTTAAACAAGTGAAAAGTTTGTATATCGGAGGAGGTACTCCAACATGCTTGAAAGAAGAAGAACTCTTATTTATTATTGAGAAGTGCTCATTTTATTTTAATATTCTTCCCGGCGCCGAGATCAGCCTGGAAGCGAATCCCGGAACAGTCGGCAGGGAGAAGCTTGAATTCCTGCATAAAGCCGGGATCAACCGGTTGAGTATCGGCGCCCAGGCCTGCCAGGAGCGTTTGTTAAGGCTTCTAGGCAGAAAACACTCGTTTGAAGATGTGCGGGATGCCGTCTGCTCGGCAAGGAAGGCAGGCTTTAAAAATATCAGCATTGATTTAATCTTTGGCATTCCCGGCCAGACAATCGGCGAATGGAACGAAAGCCTGCAGCGCGTTATCGAACTTTCGCCGGAACATATTTCCGCCTATGGTTTGCACCTGGCTGCCGGCACCCCCCTTTGCGATTGTGTTGGCAGAGGGGAACTTGAAGTTCTGGAAGAGGAAACTGAGCTGAAGATGTATGAAAAGGCAATTGAAGTTCTCACTGCCGCCGGCTTTGAACATTACGAAATCTCAAATTTTGCCCTGCCGGGACGGCAATGCCGTCACAACCTTCTCTACTGGCGTAATCTGCCTTACCTCGGACTGGGGCCGGCAGCTTACTCTTATCTTAATAACCGAAGGTTTGGCAATGAAAAAAGTCTGGAAGAATATATTCAAAGGATAAATGAAGGAAAGCCGGCTGAGGCCGAAAGCGAAATGCTTCCGTTGCGAATAAGAATGGCTGAAACGGTTATCTTAGGTTTGCGTCTGTTAAAAGGGATTGACTTAAACGAATTTGCTTTACGGTTCGGGAAAAGATTGGAGGAAATTTACCCGCAGCAAATAGATAAGTTTGTTAAACTAAAGCTTATTGAACATGAGGGAGAAATCATCCGTCTGACAAAGAAAGGGTTAGCGGTTTCCAACCAGGTATTCGTTGAATTTGTATAGCAATGACACTCACTGGCAAGGAATTGGTTACCCTTGACAATCTCAATGTTAAATGGTATTTTTAAATGGTTAGCACTCAATATATGGGAGTGCTAACAAGAAAGGTATATTCCATGGGTTTTGAACTTGATAATCGAAAGAAACGCATTCTTCAGGCCGTAATCAAGGATTATATATCTACGGCGGAGCCGGTAGGATCAAGGACAATTGCGCGCAAATACGGGCTGGGTGTCAGCCCCGCAACAATCCGCAATGAAATGGCCGATTTAGAGGAAATGGGTTTTCTTGAACAGCCGCATACATCTGCGGGACGGATTCCGTCCGAGCAGGGCTACCGTTATTATGTAGACTGCCTTATGCAGAAGGAAGAGCTTTCTTTTGACGAGGAGGATTTAATCCAACGGGAATACCGCTCTAAAATTGATGATGTGGGGCAGGTAATACATGTTACCGGGCATCTGCTCTCGCAGTTGACCAGCTATACGGCTGTAGTCCAGAAACCGAAAATAGGTTTCAGTTCCTTTAAAAACATACAGCTTCTCGGAATGGATAAGGAACGGGCAATGCTGGTTGCTGTCATGGATAACGGGATTGTCCAGCACAGGATGATCGAAGTGCCCGGCAGTATTACTGGCAATGACCTGGCAGCAATTTCTGCTGTTTTAAATGCAAAACTTTCCGGTTTCACAATGGAGAGTATTAAAAACACCCTGGTCAAGGAGATTTACATAGAACTTGCCCGCTACAGGCGGACGCTCGATCTGGTTTTGGATGTGCTAAGATACAGCTTGACTTCAGATAATGAAGATAAAGTATATTTTGGCGGCCTATTTAATATTTTGAACCAGCCGGAGTTTCAGAATGTAGAAAAGTTAAAAACGCTTTTGGGCCTGTTAGAGCAGGAAGACATGCTTTCCAACCTGATGACTGCTGATCTCTCCAATTCCGGCGTTACCGTCCGTATTGGCGGCGAAATAAGCTACCAGGGAATGCAGGACTGCAGTATGGTAATGGCTATCTACGGTGTAAAAGGCCAGCCAATCGGTTCACTTGGTGTGCTGGGGCCTACCAGGATGGATTATTCCAAAGTAATCAGTGTTGTAGAATATATGACCAGAAAACTTTCCTTTGCCCTGGAAAACCTTTTTAATGGCCTTGTTGACAAGGAGGTCAAGTTTTGAACCTTAAACAGCAGGCAAGCGGCGGAGCGGAAGTGGAAGAGCGGATGGCGGCTTTGGTAACAAATTCTAACGCTATTCGTTCAATATCTTCGGCAGTTGAAGGGACATTGGGTCCGAAGGGCCTGGATACAATGTTGGTGGATAAGTATGGTGATGTAATAATCACTAACGACGGTGTAACTATTTTAACTCAGATGGAGGCTAATCATCCTGCAGCCAGGATGTTAATAAACATTGCCAGGGCTCAACAGGAGGAAGTCGGGGATGGGACGACCACAGCGACAATTATGGCGGGGGCAATGGTCAGCGCCGGGGTCGAGCAGGTTGTGCGGGGAGTCCCCGTTACCAAGATTATTGAAGGCATGCGTTTGGGCCTTGAAAAAGGGCTCGAAATAATGGCGGAAAAAGCCCGTCCCGTGGAAAGGCTTGACGATCCTTTAATTTACCAGGTTGCGCTGGTCGCAGGAAGAGGCCATCAGGATATTGCCGGTTTAGTTGTAGATGCGGCGAAGTTAATCGGTAAGGAAAAGCTGCTTGAGAACAACTTCAGATTTTCCGATACCGTTAGGGCGGATGAAAGAGCCAATAACGCTGTCTTCATGGGTGTGGTTGTCAATAAGGGAAGAATGAACCGCCAGATGCCAACAAAGATAGAAAAGGCGAAAGTCTTAATCATAGATGACGCATTGGAACCGGAAGAGACTGATGAAATAGCCCGCTCCACTGAATCGGGTGTTAAACAAAACGAATTGTTCAAAAATCAGTTCCGGGAAAATCTTTTTAAAATAGTAGATATGCATGTGGGGCTGGTCCTGGCTGACCGGGGAATAAGTGAAATTGCCGAAGAAATATTTATTGACGCCGGGATAATTGCTGTCGAAAGGGTTGCCGGCAGCGAATTGAGAAAAGCAGCCGAACATACCGGAGCCTGGATGATCAAGCGCACAGGCCTAAACAAAAATATTGATTCACTGAGCCGTTGCCTTGGCAATGCAGGCAGTATCTACAATGATGAAAAAACTGAACAGGTTTGGATTTGCAATGGGGCGGGAAATCCCAGGGCTACAGTTGTAGTGGGCGCCGCGACCAGAGAAGTAGTAGGAGAGCGTGAACGTATTGCCAGGGATGCAGCAGCGGCAGTGCAATCAGCTGTCAGGGGCGGAGTGGTGCCCGGGGGTGGCGCCCTGGAAATATCACTGGCCAAAGAAATTGGC
>JBAZGB010000062.1:0-13589 GCA_041653135.1 Eubacteriales bacterium
GTTTTGGTAGGTTTATTGAGGTGTTCCTTCTTTTTGCTTTTTTTAAGCAAATACCAGCACTTTTTTAAAAACTTTCCCCCAATTGGCTATTGACATTTAACCGCTGGACTTAAATCAGAGTTTAGGAAACATTCATGATCTTAAATTTAACAAGCCCGGCCGGGACGCTGATTTCGACAACGTTTCCCTTGCGTTTGCCCAGGATGGCCCTGCCAACCGGAGACTCGTTGGAGATCTTCTTGTCCATCGGATCGGTTTCCACCGAACCAACAATTGTATATTCAAACTCACCGCCGTCTTCCATATCTCTTAAGACAACAGTTGAACCCACTCCAACTTCTCCCGTTGCTGCCGATTCACCGTCAATTATCCGGGCATTCCGCAGAATTTTTTCTAAAGTGAGAATTCGGCCTTCAATAAAAGCCTGCTCATTTTTTGCGTCATCATATTCGGAATTCTCAGTAAGATCTCCAAACTCCCTGGCCTGTTTGATTCTTTGAGCTACTTCCCGCCGCCGAAGAGACTTCAATATATCCAGCTCTTCTTCCAGCTTTCTCAATCCCGGGGGAGTAAGGAACACCTCTTTGCCTTTTTCCTTTTTCACAAGCTTTACTCTCCAGTTATAATCAGGCTTTTCGTCACAATATATGCATCCTGCGCTACTTTATGCCAGACTAAAACCCGTAATTAGTTCGAAAGCACTGCTTTCTTTTAGCAGTGCCTTGCCTGTTATTTTTAGACACATTATAAGAAGCGCCTGTTTCTTTGTCAAGGTGAACTTTAAGAATTATTCACCTTTACCAAATCTTGTGTGAGCAAAACGGCAAGTTCCTTGACTGATTCTGCCAGATTGATTTTTTGCCGCATCAAAGCTGCTCCCGGTAAACCCCTGGTGTACCAGGCCGCGTGTTTACGCATTTCCAGAAGGGCAATTTTTTCGCCTTTGCTTTGGGAAACAAGTTCCAGGTGCTTTAATGCGGTATAAAGCTTTTCATAATTTGATGGAAAAGGAAGAAGTTCATTTGTGGACAAAAAATGAATCGTTCTTGAAAAGATCCAGGGATTGCCAAGAGCCGCCCTGCCGATCATTACAGCGTCACAGCCCGTTTCGTCCAGCATCCGCCTGGCGTCTGACGGTGTTTGAATATCACCATTACCGATAACGGGTATGGTTAAGACATCTTTCACCGCTTTGATGATTCCCCAGTCAGCCTGTCCGGTGTAATACTGGGACATTAGACGTCCATGAACTGTTACTGCCGCAGCGCCGGCAGCTTCCGCCAAAAGCGCTATCTCCACAGCATTGACCGAACCCTCATCCCACCCCTTACGCATCTTCACAGTTACGGGGACATTTACGGCGAAAACAACTTCCCGGATAATCCGGGCAGCCAGTTCCGGATTTCTCATCAGTGCCGCGCCGGCGCCGTTTCGAACAACTTTTGGTACGGGGCAACCCATATTCAGGTCAATAAGATCAGCTCCCGCGTTCTCAGTAATTCTTGCAGCCTTGGCCATATTCACGGGGTCAGAGCCGAAAATCTGGACTGACAAAGGGCCTGTCTCTCCTGTATGGTCCAAAAGCAACAGAGTCCTCGGGTTACCGTACAAAAGGGCCTGATCACTGATCATTTCAGTGCAAACCAGAGCGCAGCCGGCTTCTTTTGCCAGGATCCGGTAAGCCCGGTCACTGATTCCTGCCATGGGCGCTGCAATAACCTGGTTGACGAGCCTGACATTACCGATTGCGTTCATAGATGATCCGCAATCCGGTCAAGGTAAGCAACGGATCCACCTGGTCAATAGTACTTGCTTCCTGAGCAATTAATTCTGCCAGCCCTCCTGTGGCAAGAACAAAGGCGCTGCCTCCCAGTTCTTTTTTCATGCGCCTGACTATTTCATCTACTTGACCTGCAAAACCGTATACAATACCCGATTGAATGCTGTGCACAGTATTTTTCCCGATAACTGAGGGCGGGCGCACAAACTCAACCCTGGGCAACTTGGCAGCCCTAATAAAAAGAGCCTCTGTAGAAATCCCGACTCCCGGTGTAATCGCACCGCCAAGATATTCTCCTTTAGCCGAAACGGCGCAAAAAGTTGTTGCCGTGCCAAAATCAACAATCACCAGGGGCCCGCCATACAGCTCATAACCCGCAACAGCGTTCGCAATCCGGTCAGCGCCGACCTCCCTGGGATTATCATAATGTATAGCCAGCCCTGTTTTAATACCCGGCCCAACAACCAAAGGAATAACCCCGAAATATTCATGCGCCAGCTGTTCAAGTGAAAACATTAATGGTGGAACAACCGAGGATATGACCAAATCTTCAATTTCTTCCAGAGACATACCCGCCGAAGTAAGCAGGTCTCGCAACAGCATGCCGTATTCGTCAGCGGTACGCGAGGGGAGCGTAGAAAGACGCCAGTGTTTAATCAGTTCCTTCCCCTTGTAAACTCCCAGTACTATATTTGTGTTCCCTACATCAAAAACCAGAATCATAACGAGGAACCATCCCTCCTGCCTGCCTGCAGATCAAATCCTCCCTGAAGGGAAACATCTCCAGCAACGAATCCTTTCAAACTGCCGTCCCCGAGGCGAAGGATTAGATTGCCGCTCTCATCGACATCTTCAACCCAGCCTTCGACGACATCTTTAATGCCGTTTACCCTGACCATCCGGTTTAACATAACGCACATCTCTTTCCAAAAGCGTAAAATTGGCTGAAATCCGTTTTGCAGCCATAATTTATACAGCTGTTCGATTTCCATCAAAGTTTCCTGGAGTAAGACCGTTCTTTTAACAGGCTGACCAGTATATATTTTCAAAGAAGTAACGATATTCTCCAGTTCTTCAGGAAAGTCTTCAACATTTACATTGATGCCTATTCCAATAACCAGGTAATTAATCCGTTCTATCTCAGCATTCATTCCTGAAAGAATGCCGCAAATCTTCTTTCCGTCAAGCAAAATGTCGTTAGGCCATTTAATCCCTGCTTCAACATGAGCAACTTTCCGGATTGCCCTTGCCACCGCTACTGCCCCCAGCATGGTAAGCGGGGGGGCGTCAGAAGGGTTAACCGGCGGATAGAGAATGATTGAGAACCAGATCCCCTTGCCGTATGGAGAAAACCATTTCCTCCCCAAACGGCCTCTTCCTCCCGATTGTTCCTCAGCAATTACCAGGGCGCCGTCAGGACAACCGCGGTCTGCCAGTTCCCTTGCTATTTCATTTGTTGAGATTGCATGTTCGTAATAATAAACCTTTCTGCCGATAAACTCCGTACCCAGGCCGTCGCGGATTTCTTCCGGATAAAGGCGATCAGGCACGCCAAGCAACTGGTAACCTGCGTGCGGCAGGGCGGCAATCTCATACCCGGCTGCCCGCAGAGTCTGGACATGTTTCCAAACGGCTGTGCGGGAAATTCCTAAATTTCTGCAGATAATTTCACCTGAAATAAACTCCGGAGAAGACTTCTTTAATAAATACAAAACGCGTTCCTTCATAGGTTCCCTTTACCTCTCAATACCCTCCCTGGGTAAGACACCTTTCTGATAATAATGTTTAATCTCGACCATTTCTGTTACCAGGTCAGCTTCTTGAATAAGTTCTGCAGGAGCGTTCCTTCCCGTTAAGACCAGTTCAACATGTCCGGGTTTTTCCATAATCAGTTCAAGGACATCTTTTAGTTCCACCAGCTTGAAAAAAATAGCCGTATTTATTTCATCCAAAATAACAATGCTGTATTCGCCTGAATACATAGCCGCTTTAATTCTCTTTATTCCTACTTTAGCCAACCTAACATCATCCGCAGTCGGAGGGTTCAAGGAACTGAATAAAGTCCCCCGGCCAAACTGTTCGATAGTGATAAATTCACTGACCATCCCGGCAGATACTAATTCCGAACTGGGCGAACCCTTCATAAACTGCCCAATGTACGTCCTTAAGCCGCAACCCATCGCCCTGAAGGCTAGACCTAGAGCTGCCGTAGTCTTTCCTTTGCTATTCCCAGTATAAACCTGAACGTAACCTTTTTCCAGCCTGGCAGCGATCATTTTTTGCGCCTTTCAGCAAGCCTTTTACGTCAATTAGTATTCCCTCTTTATGTTTTAAACTCCTGCTCTTAAAAATGTTTCCGCGTTAACCTTAAGCCGCGGCAGGCGGACTTGTTGCCACTTGCAAAGTAATATCCGCTGTGCTAACATAATAAATACATGAAACACCCTGCTATGCGCGTGGTTGCTTTGAAGTTTTGATCCAACAAGATCAAAAGGGAGCCCGGCTCTGGTTGCAGCTTGTATGCCTTACTTAGGACACAAAAAGCAGTCAGGAGGACACCCACCTAGTTAAATTGGGTTCAGAAAACTTGGGTAATCACGGCATTGGTGGGGTTCCTTATTGACAAAGCATTTATGAAAAACGTATAATTTGCTTGATATGAAAAATATGGCAGCTTTTGAAAGGTGGGAAAATTATGGCCGAAGAAAAAATTAAAGTTTTAAATGAAGACAGCTTTAATACTTTTTTAGGCTCCACTGACACCCCTGTACTGGTTGATTTCTGGGCCCCCTGGTGCGGACCGTGCAAAATGTTCGGGCCGGTAGTAGAAGAGGTAGCCAAAGAATTCGAAGGAAAAGTCCATGTTGCCAAGATAAATGTTGACGAGAACCCCAACATATCTATCAACCATAAAGTATCAAGCATTCCGACAATAATTTTGTTCAAGAAAAACCGGGAAGTAGAACGTTCGGTAGGCTATAAAACAAAAAACGACCTTAAAAAAATCATCGAAAAGCATTTATAAAAGAATCAACATTTAATACGCTTATTACACAGGTATGTTAATATCATAACCCTGGCAGAATAATCAAATCCAAAAGCCTCCGGCCGTACCGCAAGCCGGGGGCTTTAAATTTTCCATTTCAATAACCGCGATAAATGCTTGGAACACGGCATTATCAACGCTCTCTCCGGCACTCAAATAAGTCGTTCGCTATTGGAAATGCCGTATTTCTTGAGAAAACATTTTTGTAAATAAGAAAATATTTTTTTATAAATCAATCATTAGAAAAGTATTATTTCGTTAGAAAAATGACCATACTATTAACAAAACTTCATTACCTGCAATTAGGAGGTGAGATCATGACAGAAATCAGCCTGCCGGAATACTTTACAAAAGTAAACGACCGTTTGCCCGGAGAAGCCGAACGCGTTCTGAAAGCACTGGTGGAAGAAGGAAGCATGAACAAAGAAGATCTTTCATTAACAGCCAGAGTAAAACGAGCCGTTTTGGATCACGTGGTTATGCAGCTTTTCGCCCTCGGACTGGTTGATGTTTCAACAGAAGGCAAAAGTAAAATTTGCAGTTTAACCAGATTGGGCGGTGACTATTTCCAACTTATTACAGCCGGTTGATGCATCAACCGGCTGTAATAATAATTGACTGGTTGGACCCTTCCTGTTTTCCATATGTTTAAGATATAATTATAAAAGTACTCAACTATTTTTTGTAATGGGAGTGTCTGCCGGTGGATAATCTGTTTCTTAACGCTCTTGAGGACAACCTGACCAACGAAGCGCCTCTTGCTGAAAGAATGCGGCCGCGCTCTTTGGATGAGTTCGAAGAACAAAGTTCCATCGTTGGAACCGGCACACTGCTCCGCCGCGCAATTGAAACAGACAGCCTGCAATCGATCATCCTGTACGGACCTCCGGGGAGCGGAAAAACCACCCTGGCCAGGATTATAGCCCGCTTGACCAGTTCCCGCTTTGCCACGATCAGCGCAGTGATGGCCGGGGTTGCCGATCTTCGCCGCGTTATCGAAGAAGCAAGGGAACTGCGCGCCCATTACGGGCAGAAAACCATCCTGTTCATTGATGAAATACACAGGTTCAACAAATCCCAGCAGGACGCCCTTCTTCCAGCCGTGGAAAACGGACTGATTACCCTGATTGGATCGACTACGGAAAACCCGATGTTTTCAGTAATCCGCCCTTTATTAAGCCGCACCAGGCTCTACCGTTTAACAGCCCTCTCCGATCAGGCTATTATTAGAATACTCAAGCGCAGCCTGGCAGACAGTGAACGGGGCCTGGGAAAATTCCCGGCCGAAATTGAGCCTGACGCTGCAACTCACCTGGCCCGGGCCGCCAATGGCGACGCCCGCGCGGCGTTGAATTACCTGGAACTGGCTGTCCTGACCTCCCTGCCGGATGAAAACGGAACCAGGAAAATAGACCTGTCAGTCGTCCAGGAAGCAAGCCAGCGTCATGTGCCCGGATACAATAAAGCCGATGAACATTATGACGTTATTTCCGCGTTCATCAAGAGCATGCGCGGATCAGACCCCCAGGCAGCGTTGTACTGGCTGGCCCGCCTGATTTACGCCGGGGAATCAGTTGAATTCATCTCCAGAAGGATTATGATCCATGCCTGCGAGGATGTCGGCCTGGCGGACCCGCAAGCGCTTGTGCAGGCGGTTTCGGCTGCTCAGGCCGCTTCCATGGTCGGTTTTCCGGAAGCCAGAATTATCCTTGCTCAGGCAGCCATCTACATATCCCTGTCCCCAAAAAGCAATTCTGTTGTCAAAGCAATCGATCGAGCAATGGATACTGTGGAAAAAGAAAGGGCCAACCCTGTCCCGCTGCACTTGAAAGACGCCAGTTATCCGGGAGCCGCTTACCTTGGACACGGCGCAAATTATAAATATCCTCATAATTACCCGGATCATTGGGTAAAGCAGCAATATTTACCGGAAGGCCTTGAGAATAGAATTTTTTATGAACCCTCGGATCAGGGCAAGGAAAGAAAAACAAAAAAGTAATTTTATTTATCTCTGTACTTCAATAAGGTCCTCTTTCAGTTCAACCGCTTTTCCAACAATACTGGCTTCTTCAACACCCCTGATGCGCAGTAATTCAACCAGCTTTTCGGCTTTCCCCGGTTCCAAAGCAATAAGCAGGCCGCCGGAAGTCTGAGGATCAAGCAAAACAATCTGTTCAGCCCTGGTCAGATCGGGGGCGAAACGTATTTTGTCCGCAAAGAAATCGCGGTTATTGTAAGCTCCCGCCGGAATAAGGCCCTGCGCGGCCAATTGCAGGGTAAAAGGCAGCAGGTTTATTTTGCTCTGATAAAAAACCAGGCTGACCCCGCTTGCCTGCGCCATCTCCACGGCATGGCCCAGCAGTCCGAATCCGGTAATATCGGTACAGGCATGGGCTCCAGCTTCTTTCATTGCTTCCGAGGACTCCCGGTTAAGGGCCGCCATGCAGGCTATAAACTTGGAATAAGCCTCGCCAGGAAACATGTCCGTCTTGACGGCCGTGCCGGCTATCCCGGTTCCAATGGGCTTGGTAAGAATCAGCAAATCTCCCGGCTTAGCCCCGGAGCTGGCGATTATTTGATCCGGATGGGCCAACCCGGAAACGCACAGGCCGTATTTGGGTTCATCATCCGAAACAGAGTGACCGCCGGCAATTATAGCCCCCGCCTCCTGCACTTTATCCGCCCCTCCTTTTAAAATTTGGACCAGAACATCCTGGGGCAGACAATTTGGGAAACAGACTATGTTTAAAGCCAGCAGCGGGCGGCCTCCCATGGCGTAAATATCGCTTAACGCATTGGCTGCGCTGATCTGTCCGAACAAGTAGGGATCATCAACGACAGGAGTAAAAAAATCCACCGTCTGAATCAGCGCAAGTTCATCGGAAATTTTATAGACCGCCGCGTCATCAGGTATGTTTAAGCCGACCAAAAGGTTCGCATCTTCAAATTTAGGCATTTGCCGCAGCACCTGCGACAGGATTGCCGGCCCTATTTTAGACGCTCACCCGGAAGCTTTGGTCATCTGAGTCAGCTTTACTTCCTGCACCAAAAATCACCACCTCGCCGGAATTTATTTCTATATTACACCTTTTTCACAGGCGTTGAAAGTATTCTTTGCACATTAGAATCTTCTTATGAAAACATAATCTTTAAACTACATTTTTGCAAAAATAAATCAGGGGGACACCCTGATTTTTCGAATATATGAAAGGAGGGACTGATCATCAATCTATCAAATAGACTATCTCTGCATCCGCCCTGATTTCCACCTGACCCGGGTTAATATCCGTGTCCGCGGCGCCTCCAAGGCTGAGCTGGACTTTTTCATAATAAATTGGTGTCGGCTGATTATTAGACCAGTTTCCGCTTGCCGATTTTACACCAACTATTTTCTTTCCCAATGATGCGGCAATAGTTTCCGCCTTGATCCTGGCCTCTGAAACAGCCTGACGCAGGGCCAGGATTTTTTGCTCCATACTGTTGTTCGCGTAGAAGTTTATATTTTGGACCCGGTTAATCCCGTTCTTCACCGCAAGATCAATTACAGCGCCTATTTTATCAAGGTTGTGCAGCGTAACTTTGATCTCGTTGATGACTTCATATCCGGTAATCCGGGGCGCTTCTTTTTCCCCGTATGCATAATTCGGATACAGGCTGTAATTTATGGTGCTGATATCGGCGGCCGCAATTCCGTTTTTCTCTAAAGCGGTTATAACCTTATGCGATATTTCGGCGTTGGCGGTCTGGGCTTTTTGAGCTTCGGCGGCGTTTGTGACAACCGCGAAATTAATTTCCGCAGTGTCGGGCGGCGCCTTAACCAAACCTTCTCCGGTCACGGTTATGGTATTGGCCGACAAATCATTATCCTGGGCCAAACACATACCGCTAAAACTCAGTAAAATAAAAAGAGTCAATAAGGTTATTAAAAAAGATCTCGCTTTGAACAACATAACCACTCCTTGTTTTTAGTTACCGAACTTGTCATACCCACCTCCTTTAATTTTAACCTTTAAACTTTTAGACGTTTCGAATAGGGCAATTGTTCCACATTCCGGGCCACTTTTTATAAAAAAGCCTGAAAACCTGTGAAGCAGTCGCAGGGTGTTATGTCTTGACTCTCATTTATGAACGTATTATTGTTGCAATAGAGTTCTATAATTGCAGTAACCATTCAGTGAACCCGTCAGATAGCAAGAACATTGGCGCCGCCACTTCGCTCATTTGCTTAACAGGCGCTTAAGCAAGCCGTTTGCCATTGAAACCGCCATGCTTCTCGAACCGGGTTTTCTGAATGTCTGCCAAAATTAAATAATTATACGAGGAGTAATAAAAATGGCTGATACTTCTGGTATTCCGGCTGACATGATTTTTTGCAACGCTAACATAATAACCATGGACGAAAAAAGGCCCGGCGCAGAACTGGTCGCCGTCTCGGGCAACAAGATCATAGGTGTCGGCGGCAACGATGATTTGGAAAAGTTCAAGGACGCAAACACCAAAATTATTGACTGCGGTTCACAAACAATCATTCCCGGTTTTAACGACGCCCACTGCCATCCTCTTTCCTTTGCGGCAACTTTGCTCTATGTAGACTGTTCTCCCTCGAAAGCAGCCAAATACGATGAAAAGTGTCTGGATGAAAAAAGTCCGCCTACCCGCTGGGAATTGGACGAGGCATCCCCGGACAACCCTGTCATTTTAATCCATTATACCGGAAATGGCTGCGTATTAAATAGTTTGGCGCTCAAGCACGCAGGCATTTACAGTATATCAGCGGATCCCCAGGGAGGACACATAGGGCGCGAGCCCGATTCCAGGGAACCCAACGGTGTTATCACTGGAAGAAACGAACTTGTAGAAAAAAGGATACCGGGCATTGATCAGGAAGAATTAAAAGCGTGTGTCAAACTGGCCACCGGACAATTACTTTCTTTTGGAATTACATCTGTTCAGGATACCGGTTGGAATAATAACCTGGGGCACTGGCAGACTTTAAGACGGTTAAAGGAGGATGGGCATCTGCCCCTCCGTGTTTCGATGATGATTGGAACAAATGCGCTGGCAGAATTCCAGGGCGCCGGTCTTTCAATGGAGAGCGGCGATTGCAATTTGCGTATAGGCGGTATAAAGATAGCCCTTGACGAAAGTACGGGCAATCCCAATCCGCCCCAGGAAGAACTGGACTATTACGCCCTCAAGGCTTACGAGGCCGGTTTCCGGATCGCGTTTCATGTTCATGATATCGTCGCTCTTGAAACAACACTGGCTTCCCTGGAATACATTTGCAAAAAGATCCCCCGGCCGGACCACCGCCACCGCCTGGAACATTGCGCCATCTGCCCGCCCGGACTAATGCGCAAACTGAAAGCAACTGAAGCGATGGTAGTTACGCAACCTGCATTTCTGCTCTACTTCGGGGAGAGCTACATTGACGCCGTCCCCTCTAAAAAGCTTAGCTGGCTCTTCCCGATGGGTTCATTATCCAAACTGGGCCTGAAAACTGCGGCAAGTTCGGATTCTCCAATGGTCCCCTGCAATCCGCTGATAGGTATTTCCGCGGCTGTTGCAAGAAAAACAGAAACGAATAAAATTATAGCCCCTCTGGAAGCGGTTTCACCTCTGGAAGCCCTGCGGATGTATACATATTGGGGAGCTTACGCCTCTTTTGAAGAAAACATAAAAGGTTCGATCAGCCCCGGAAAGCTTGCCGATCTGGTTGTGCTCAGCGAAGACCCGACTCTAACAGCGCCTGAAAGTATACCCGGAATTAAATTTATTTTAACGATGGTCGACGGGAAAATTGCTTGGCAGGCCTAGGTTTCAGTTTAAATATGCAAAATACAACCTCGGTTAATGCTGTTTTTTGTCGTTTTTTTTGGGTAGAAATTGGGTTATACAAAAAATTATAATTAATGAAACATATGATTCTACTGCAAAAAGTCCCTTTCTTGAATTTTGCATTTGAGAATCCCCCACTTCTGGATAAGTTTTGGCTCTAAATTTAATGATAGAGCACTGCTTACCTAGATAAAAGAATGTCGTCCCTCCACTTTCAATGGTTGCATTATCGAAAAGAGGGTTTTTGCAGTGAAATCAACATATTTAAAGTAAAAAATTTAATATGACAGATGCACGTAAAATCCTGGGGGGGTAATATGTGTTTGATGGAAAAAACTACTTGCTTATCGTCGACGATAATGCAAGCGTAAGGCGCTTGTTATTTGAAATCATCAGCGATGAAGGATACAAGGTAGAAACAGCCGACAGCGGAACTGAAACAATCCGGATGGTAAATTCCAACATGCCTTCCTTAATTCTTCTGGATGTTAAGATGCCGGGTATGAGCGGTCTTGAAACACTGGAAAAACTTAGGGTTCATGCTCCGGGTGTGCCTGTAATCATGATGACTGCCTATAGTGAAATGGACGCTTGTCAGGAGGCAAAAAACAGCGGCCTGGTGCGGGAATATCTTAAAAAGCCTTTTGAAATAGATGAACTGCGATTTTTGATAAAAAATATCATGCCTGAAAAAATAGCCTGAACTTTGAATCCTGCAGAAACAAGCTCTTAACTATCCTGAAAATAAGTCTGCATTAGGAAGGTCAACTGCCTACATGCTCATGTTCGCTTTTTAAAAATCGCACTTAAGGCATCGACCTTCCTTTATTGATTAATTTTCATCCTTCTGAGGGCGCTGCGTTAGCAGCATGGAAGTCTATCCTGAAAATAAGATTTTCATATTCAGATGGCACTGCTTCAGCGGCATGGATGTCTATTCATAAAGGAATTTGTAGCCGTTTATGAAAGGGGTTCTTGCGACCTCACGGGCTACACTCAAAAAACCCTTGCCTCACTTTACCCTGCCTCTTTGAAAAATAAAACCTCCGCTATTAAAGCTTGTCCGTTTTTAAATATGATTCATAATATTTATATGTTAAGATTGTTTACGTAGTTTTCTTTTAAAAAAAGCATAATCTGTCGACAATTAAAACTATACTGCCTGTCAAAATTTCCAGCCAGCAAGAACACTTAGAAGAACTTTTAGTTGACATAATATGGTATATATACTAATCTTTCTCTTAAGAAAAAATATGCTCGGTAATTCATTGGTAAGATAAATGAAACAAAAAAAGTTGCTCCCCCCCTGGGCAAACCTGCTTTATCCTATACTTCTATTCCTTGGCGGTTGTACAGTCGTAGTACACCTTGCGCAGGGACATCAATTGTTAAAGATCTTGTACGGAAGTATCTGGTGGCTGATTTTTGTGGCAGCTCTTTTTCAGGTATTGATGATCCTCAACCAGAGCGCTTTGTACAGGGTTGCCTACCGGATGGCCAGACTTCCCGGACATCTGGGACATCTTTTCATGCTCGTCCTGGCGTCTTCATTTACTATGGTGGCCGTCCCTGGCGGAGCGCTGTCAGGTGTCGGACTGATGGTTTACGATACCGTACGGAAGGGCGGAGAAGCCACACGGGCCGTGCTGGCGAACATCATTTTCTTTATGATCGATTACCTGGCGTTTATAATCATCCTGATCCCGGCGCTGTTATATATGCTGTTTCACGGTGTACTCAAGGAATACCAGATCATCGCCACCGGATGCCTGTTAGCGCTGGTGGCTGTCGGCTTGCTGCTGATTCTTCTTACCGCTTTAAATCCTTCCGGACTTTCAGCTTTCGGAAACTGCCTGACTAAACTGCTGCGGTTTCTGCCATTCTTCACAAAGTTAAATAAAAAATATTCCTGGGGGGAGAAAGCAAATAATTTTATCCTGGGCCTTTCAGATGCAATAAGAACAATGAAGACAAACCGTAAATGGCTTTTTCAGGCTGTTCTTCACGCATTACTTATGAAAGCTATCGGACTCCTCCAACTGGAAGCTCTTTTCCTTTCCTTTGGCGCCCATCCTACTCCTGGTCAGCTTATTGCCGGCTATGCCGTCGGAGTTTTGTTCATGATTGTCTCCATCACTCCTTCCGGCGTAGGGATCATGGAAGGGGCAATGACGGCAGCTTATGTTTCCGTAGGAATCCCTTTGGGTAAAGCCGCCCTCGTTACTTTTACATTTAGGGCGTTAAGTTTCTGGCTGCCTATCATTACCGGATCTTTTGCCATACGCCGTGTAATTGGAGAATAGTCTTACAGCTATGAAAAAATTTACTTTATCTGTTAACCATAATTTAGTAGCTATCCTGATCGCCTTTTGCGGTGTAATGAATATCATGTCCGCCTGGCTTATTCACCATCCGGCCAGAGCCGCCTTACTTGAGCAATTCCTGCCCATGATTGTTATCCGGGGAAGCTGGCTGACGGCTGTAGTCGCAGGAAGTATGCAGTTGTTCATTGCTTTTGGGCTCAGCAAACAAAAAATACAAGCCTGGCGCATCACAGTAATAATCTTATGCATATTGATTATTACCAATTTGCTGCATGGCTTGCATTATGTACAATCTGCCGTCAATTTGCTGCTGCTTTTATTATTAATTGCCCTAAAACCTCAGTTCAGGGCCGCAAGCGATCCCCACTCTATCACAAACGGGGTTTTTGTATTTTTATATACTCTCGTTATTGCTTTTTTTTACGGTTTATTCGGATTTTACCTTTTAGACAGGCACTTTCATGAACATTTCAACCTCGTATAATAGTTTTAGTAAGGTTTTTAGAGATAAATTTCCAGTTATAAACCTTACTAATTACCATAAATTCACTGGAAATATTGTTCCTTGATAATTTTATATCTGCGTTAGTAAAAGTTATTT
>JBAZGB010000063.1:0-13515 GCA_041653135.1 Eubacteriales bacterium
TCGGCCACTGCCGCCGCACTAATGCCTTTTCTGTTAATGATGCCGCCCTTGCTGTCACTGACAGCGACGACTTTTGACCCAAACAGTTCTTCAAACAGGGAGTGAGCGAAGGCGCCTGCGTTGCCGTAACCCTGGATTGCCACTGTCGCATTCTTCAGGTCGATGCCAAGTTCCTTGGCTGCCTCGCGAATAGCTGTTAATCCGCCCCTTGCCGTGGCGTCGCCCCGTCCGGCCGAACCGCCGATGCTTAAGGGCTTGCCGGTGATCACACCGAACTGATTTTTTTCATTTATTTTTGAAAACTCATCCATCATCCAGGCCATTATTTGCGGGGTCGTATAAACGTCCGGAGCAGGGACATCCTTTTCCGGGCCGATGAATTGACTTATCTTATCAATGTATGCCCTGCTTAAGCGTTCCAGTTCGCCCTGGGACATCTGTTTCGGGTTGCAGATTACTCCACCCTTTCCTCCCCCCAAAGGCACGTCGACAAGGGAGCATTTCCACGTCATCCAGGCGGCAAGGGCTCTTACGGTGTCAATTGTTTCTTCTGGATGAAACCGTATTCCGCCTTTTGCCGGACCTCTTGCGTTGTTGTATTGGACCCTGAAACCCTGGAACACTTTGACAGATCCGTCGTCCATGCGGACAGGAATAGAAACGTGGACTTCACGCATCGGAACCCGCAGCACCGCATGAAGACCCGGATCCAGGTTTAAAAATTTTGCGCACTGGTCTAACTGTTCTTGCGCAACCTCAAAAGGGTTAACTTGTGACATATTCTTCCTTTCCTCCTCAATTGATTAGCCTATATTATGAAGAAAAAATATTTTTATCTCCTACTATCCCTCCTTTTTAGCCTTCTTTAATAGCCTGCCAGATATTCATCCAGTTCCCACTGGTGAACCTGTGCTTGATAGCGATTCCACTCTTTCCTCTTAAAGTTCAGATAGCAATCGCAAAGATAACCTCCCAAGGCATTACGCAGGTAAACGTCGTTCTCAAACATTGTCAGTGCATCGCTTAAATTTCCAGGTAATCTTTGAAGAACAGGCGCCATTTCAATGCTTTCTTCAACCGCCTGCGGCGGCATTATTTCCTTTAGAACACCCTCTAAGCCCGCTGCCAGGCAGGCAGCAATTGTCAGGTAGGGGTTTGGCGGCAGGGTCAGGACTGCGCATGATTACATGTGAACCGTTATCGTGCTGGTCGGGGATCCTGATCATCGTATTCCTGTTCTGAAATGACCATCCCTTGATGGCCGGGGCAAGTTCACTGGAAACAAGGCGTTTGTAACTGTTTACCAGGGGGTTGGTAATGGCTGTTACGGCATCCGCGTGCCTGATCAAGCCGGCAATAAAAGAACCTGCGTTTTTGCTCGGACAAAACGGTTCCTCCGGATCAACAAATACATTTTGTTGCCCGTTCCATAAAGAAAGACTTAAGTGCATACCCGAACCGTTAAAAAAGGAAAACGGCTTGGGCATAAAAGAGGCGTGAAGGCCGTGCCGCTGGGCAATGGTCCGCACAACAAACTTAAAGGTTGCAATATTATCGGCCATATGAAGTGCATCGTCCTCTTTCAGAAAAATCTAGTTCTGCCCCGGGGATATTTCATGGTATGAAGAGGAAACATCAAATCCCATGTCCTGCAGCGTGATGACCATGTCCCGTCGTGCGTTTTCACCTAAATCAGCCGGGCTTAAGTCACAGTATCCCGCTTCATCATGAGTGACCAGAGTTGGTTTTCCCTGTTCGTCAAGGTGAAGAAGATAAAAGTCAATACCTGCCCCAACCATCGGCACGTAACCGCTGCTTTCAGCCATCTGAAGGTTTTTAATCAGTATCTGCCGTGAACAGGCGGGGTGGGGATCTCCCTGCGGTGTTACAGCATCGCAGTTCATCCTTGGTAATGGCTATATTCTTAAATACCCCAAGAACATCGGTAAACTGCAGCCTGATAAACTGTACATTATCTTCACGGGCTCTTTCCAAAAGATCGTCCCCGGAAATATAACTCACTTTTGTGCTCCTTTTTATTTTTTCTAATGTGCTTAAAAAAGAAAACGCCTTAATTATCCAGTTAATAAACTGAAATAAAAAAGGACGCCCTTGCCCCTTTACCGATTTTAAAAAACTATTGAAAGTATAACAAAAGGCAAGATAAATTCAATCCTTTTGCCCATATGAATACAGTATACACCACATACCGCGTTTTTTTCTTATCTTTGCGTCGCCGCAACTATGCTCTTGGCTACTTTTACTATGGGCAGGCAGTTGTCCATGCTTAAGTGCTGCATGAACCTGTATGCCTGTTCTTCAGTAAAGCCCCTGGTTTCCATAAGCAATCCCTTCGCCTGTTCAACCAGCCTGCGCTCCTGGAGTTTTTTACGCAGATCGACAACCTGTTTTTGAAGGGTGATCACCCGTTCGAATCCGGCCATCGCTGTTTCCAGAACCGGAAGTATATTGGCTTCCAGAAGCGTTCTGTTCAGCACCCCGTAAACGCCTGTTTTTCGGACCAGTTCATCAACTTCCTGCCGGTGGGCATCCACCGTAAGAACAACCGGCGCAACCATTTGCTCTCCGATAATCTCGGCGACATCCACATCTTCGCTACCGGGCTTGTACTCAAGTATAATCAGGTTGGGATCCAAATGAAAAACCATCTGCAGGGTATGTTTGCCTGAGGACGATTCACCGATTATGAGATACCCTGAGTGGATTAGAATATCCTTGAGCCTGCGGCGGAAGTTTAAATCGCTTTCGGAAATAAACACCCTGGAACCACGCAAGGCGCCACCTCAATTCAAATTAGGTTAACAAAAAAATACCATAATATATCCGCTATTTCAATTGTATAAACCACATCCGTCTTTTAAGCCGGTTAGTATTTTATGGAAATGTCGATTTAAGGGAACTTTTTTCATATTTTAGACGTCTATATAATAAGAAACTAAGATAAGAAACTAAGAATTTCATTTTAGTAACTGGTTGGAGCTAATGCAATATTATGCCAGCAAATGTTCGCCTAGTATTAAGGGTGGCTTTTTTCGTTTTGATAATGCTGCTGTTTTCCCAGTTTTGTTATGCTCAGGCGTCCCCGGAACCGATCAAAGTCTTGATTAATACAAAGCAGGTGTCTTTCGAAGCATCTCCCGTTATCGAAAACGGAAGAACCCTTGTCCCCTTGAGGGCAATTTCGGAAGCGCTCGGCGCCCTGGTAAAGTGGGACAGCAAAAGCAAGACAATCACGCTAACCCTCAATTCAGATGTCATTAAGTTAACCATCGGCAAAGCTGAGGCTTTTAAAAACGCGCAAGCGCTTGCCCTTGATTCGCCGGCCAGGATAATCGTCGGCAATACCATGGTCCCCCTTCGCTTCATCGGTGAAGCCTTCGGGGCTTATGTTCAGTGGAACCCCGGTCCCCGGACGATCACCATTAACTATTTGCCTCCCGTAAAATCTCAAAGGGAACTGGTCGTCCAGGCAGACCAGGTTAACGTCCGGAATGGCCCGGGCACTGACCATGAAACCTTAACCCAGGTAAGCAGGGGAATGCGGCTCCCCATCCTGGACTCTTCTTCTGACTGGTACAAGGTTAAACTGCCGAGCGGCAAAACAGGTTGGGTGGTAGCCTGGTACGTTAAAGAAGACAATCAGTCTGCCGCCTCCGGTTCGGATACAACCGGAGAAACCGGCCAGAACAACTCTTCAGGAAACAGTGAAAGAGATGAACAGATCAGTGATAAAGGCAGCCTGAGCCCTCCCGATGAGGTTGCGCCGCCTTACAACCCTTCCAACCAGCCGGCAATCGTCGAAAAAATCAGTATTGACCATGAAGAGAAAAAAGTTAATATCAAAATAAGCTGCGACAGGCAGTTTACTTACCATATCTTTACGCTAAGCAGTCCCGACCGGCTGATTATTGATTTAAACAATACGCAGCCCGGTTCTATAAATACCAGCCAGGATATTAATTCCGGCATTACCGGCAGGCTCCGTGTTGGCTGGTTCAGCCGCGACCCGGACATAACGCGCCTTGTCTTCGACATGACCGGAAAAGCAGCCTACAAAGCTATCGCCGGCGCAGACCAAAAAACCATTTCACTGGTCATTTTCGAACCCGACATCCACGAAGCCTTGAAAGGAGCGGTTATTGTCCTGGATCCCGGCCACGGTGGGAATGAACCCGGCGCCATAGGCAGAAACCTCGGCTTGTTTGAGAAAGATATCAATATGCAGGTTGCCGAATGCGCTGGCGAACTTCTGCACAGTTACGGAGCTACAGTGCTTTACACACGTTATGGCGATCAGTACCTGGACCTATACAGCCGCGCCGGAGCGGCCAACAATGCCGGCTCGGACGTTTTTGTCAGCATCCACATGAATTCCAACCTTTCTGCGTCTCTGGGCGGGACAAGCACCTACTTTTCAAGCAACGCTTTAAACGGACAGGACCGTCAGGAAAAAAGCTCTCAGCTGGCCGATTATATTCAGAACTCGCTGCTGGCCAACCTGTGTCTGGAAGACAAGGGTGTCCGCCAGGCTGATTTTGTTGTCATAAGAGAAACAGTGATGCCGGCAGTCTTAATAGAAGCGGCCTTTCTCTCCAATCCCAACGAAGAAAGGCTAATGACCACCCAAGAATTTCGCAATAACGTTGCCCGCGCCCTGGTCGACGGTATCGGCATGTTCCTGGCCTGCCAAAACGTCGTAGCCTGAAAAAAGAAGCAAAATGTACGTCCCCTTGCTTCCACCCGTCCCCTTGCTTCCACCAATTAATTAAATAAATACAGGGGGACGGTTCTTATGTATTGGTGATACTGATGAAGGAACTGGGGCAGAAACAGGATAGCGTCGGAAAAAACATATCCGTCAAAAGAAACGGGAAAGATGACCCAAGAGGGAATGTTTTATAGCGGCATGCCTTTAATCCATCAAAGACAACCTGTCCAATATCCGTTTCGATGCTTCAGCATACTTTTTTAAGTCATCAAGAGAAACAACGGAATCCTCAATAACATCATGCAACACTGCACAAATTCTCTCCATTTCGTTTTCTCTCGTCAACATAATTCTTAGGGGATGAAGAATATAAGGCAGGCCGCCTTTATCTACCTGCCCGGCATGGGCCCGGGCGGCTATTTCAATTGCTTTGTTTAACATATCAAAACCCCCTGCTCAAATAGTACCAACCACACTGGGAAAGCCAGAGGACATCCACACTGGCGAAAGGAAGATTTTAAAATCAACTCCGGTCCGTTTACACAGTTACAGCGGCTTATACAATTTTTCTTCATCCTCTGGCAAATCACTGAACAGGATTCGCATGTAATCCCGCCTGCCGTGTAAGATTCTTGACACAAAAACAGTTTCATCTTCGTACCTGTAAAATATCAAGTAATTAGCACAGACAAGAAAATGATAGTCTGTTTGAATACCTACAATGTAAGATAGTGGAGCACCGATTCCAGGATGTTCCGACAGGTTGCGTATTTTTTTCGTGATTTTTAAAACTAGATTTAGAGCTGCCTGCGGATTACAAAGTTCCTGAGAAATGTAGCTATGAATTTCTGCCAAACGTCTCTGGCTTCAGGTGAAACTTTTAGCTTATACATCCTCAAGCCCCAGTTCTGCTTCCACTTCCTCGATAGTCATCCACCCTTTTTCTTTTCCAGCTTTCTCTCCCTGGGCAAGCTGTGACATTAGCTTCAGCGAAGCCTTTATTTTTTCATATTCGTTAATATCAATAATGACAAATTTACCTCTCCCATATTTTGTTAAAAATACTGGCTCGCCTATGGTAATATCTTGCAGTACTTTATTGTAATTCCTTAAATCGGAGATGGGTTTGATATTTGGCATAGATAACAACTCCTTTTGTTTGTTGTTGTTATTATTGTATCCTTATTATTCGTAAAATACAACAACAAAGAATGTCAGGAGAAGGGACGGGGTTTTTAACAATATAATGTTATAAAGACAGGGGATGGGACAGCATCATAAAACATCATATACGTCGAAAGAGATTCTGACGGATTATAAAAAACAGTTTGTCCATAAAGAAAATAGCATATATTCCTGGCTTAAACACGCGCTAACTGAGTACGAATTGAGCAATATGCTTAGTAGGGAAATACACAAGAAGAACGAAATCGCTCCGCGATAGCTAAATAATACATTACTGAATAATTGAAGAAAAACAGGAAAGTATGTCCCTTTTGTGGTATTGTTAATTCGCCAAAACAAACAAACCAGAAAGGAAACATACTTAAAAATTCCGTGGCAAATATCTATATTACTTAAATCAATACTACCAACAAAACTCGCTCAACTTTTATGGGAATGCACAGGCATACAGAAATCCAAAGATTTTCAGAAACTTACTCGATCAATGTTATGGCAAAGACTGGTATACTTATACAAAAGAAACTTTTTCCGGCCCTTTAGCTGTTATCAAATACCTGGGTAGGTATACACATCGCATTGCCTTTTCCAACCGCAGGATTGTGTCTATGGATGAGCATACTGTGACGTTTACTGCAAGAGACCGTAATAAAGGCAGCGGAACAAAGATAATCACATTAAAAGGTGTTGAATTTATCAGGCGGTTTTTAATGCATATACTTCCAAGGGGTTTTGTAAAGATCAGACATTATGGCCTACTTGCTAACCGCAACAAAAAAACAAAGCTTAAGCCGTATAGAAAGCTAGCTTCCAGCCCTGCTTACAAACCTAAATTCGAAGGACTTACAACTATTGAGATCCTCAATATCCTTTTAGGTAAGGATGTAACGGTTTGCCCGGTATGCAAGAAAGGGAAAATAAAGGCAGTGCGTTCGGTATATCCAGGGCCTTTTCCATAATAGCCGGTCAATTGAATAAACTTTTTTAGAATACCCATTTGTGGGGAGGGGGCAGGTGTGTTTAATTTTAGCCGGTTTTATCTTAAAAATACTGGATATTTAATGAAAATCGGTTACAAATTCAAAAGAATCACCGATTGAAAGTCAGGATAAAAGATTGAATCCCCATAGCTGGGAGCAGAGCGACTTCATTCTTCTAGGCAATTGAAAATTTTGCGATACAGTTATTGCGCATTATTGATGATTAAGGCTCAAAACCAGGAGTTGCCTGATATTTGAGCCCTTTTTCTTCGCAAAACTTCCGATTGATCCCTTCAAGAACCGTCCCTATCTTGTTTGCTATCTTGCTATCCTTCCCTGCCTTGCTGCAGCATCCCCGCAGCCGACTCAAATACCACCCTGTCCGGGACGTGTCCACTGGTTCAAAAGCAGGTTGGCGAGCGTTACCAGCAGGGCAGCGGCTAGGGCTGACCAGAACCCCGGAATCGTCACTCCCGGAATAATTTTGTCTGTCAACATTACCATCCAGGTGTTGATGACCAGCGTGAACAGTCCGAGGGTGATCAGATTGACGGGCAGGGTGATCAACAACAGAAAAGGGCGGATAAGAATATTAAGCAATGTTAACACTGTTCCGGCCAACAGCCCCGCCCATACTCCGTTCAGGACCGCTGCCGGTAAAACCAGCGTTGCTGCATATAAGGCAAACGTATTGGCGATGATTTTAAGGACCAGTCTGTTCATTCAATTCACCCCGGCTTAATAAAAGTCTATGAATATCCTGATTCCGGCGGCCTGTACTTCAACCAGGCGAAACCTGCCGTGCTTCCGCATCTCCCGGAACAACTGAAGACAGCCTGCCAGTATTGATTCCGCAGATATCCGGCCGGCGCCGGTTCCGCCCAAGTTACACCGCTTTAAGCCGCGTATCCACTTCGGAATAAGCAGGTCAAGCAGGCAGGCGAGATCAAGGAATGCGGCCAGGGTCAGGTCGAGGACGTACAGGGGGACGGGAATGACAATTCGCCGAAACCCGTCCCGGGATATCCTGACCAGCAGGAGTTGGCTTTGCAGTCTACTCCACATATACCTCCACCCTTGTGTTTCCACTTACCGGATCTTCGCTTTCAATATCAACCAGCTTCCCGTTTGCCAGGCCCTGCTCAATGAGGTTCACCAGTTCCTCGAAGTCAATCTTGGAGATATCCAGCCCCTTTCCCGCCATTTCCCGGCGGGCTTCGTCGGGAATGAAGTTCGTGGCTATACTACCAAAATGGGAAGCTAATCTCAGCAGGCTGAGCGGAATGTTGACGTTGACTTTGTCCTTGGCGCTGTCCACACGCACCCTTAGAAAACGGTCCTCAAGTTTTTTCCCCGGGACTGGCGCCCTGTTCACATTGTCATCCAGAGCGTCCAAAAGTTCTACACCTTCCTCAACAGAAATCTTTCCGTCCCGCACCATCTGCAGGATTCTGCTTTTCTCATCACTCATGATCATCTATCCCCTTTATAAGTTAATTTTATAGATAGCTTTATTTTCCTGCTTTTCTCAGCAGCCTGGCGGCCTCCTGATTGGAAATCTCTCCTTTTTCCAATGCTCCAAGTATTTCTTGCTTTTGAACCTTCTCTTCTCCGTCATCCTGTTTTTGTACTTTGTAGCCCAGTGCCTGAATCACTCCGTCCAGACGGTTGCGAACCGTGGGGTAGGAGATGCCCAGTTCTTTTTCTACATCCTTTATATTGCCCCGGCATTTAAGAAAAACCTCAACGAACTCCTGCTGCTCAGCCGGCAGTTTACAGAACCTGCAGGAAGTGAAATTGCCTTCGATCCGCGTCTGGCAATAGCCGCAGGTGAGGCTGCTGATTGTCATTTCATGACTGCAGACGGGGCAGCAATTTGGCGCCTTATATTTCATTTATTCACCCGCCTTATCGACTATAGTTTTACTACCTGAGGCTATCCTAATACAAACAATTAATAACGTCAATACCGATATTAATAATGTTAATATATATATTAATTATATTAAGTTATTCCGAAAATACAGCGCTGAGCATCCCGCATGTCCACTATCCAATAAAAAGCGTTCCGGCTCCCGGCAGGTGAATACAAAATGGCCACTATCCCCGTATATTTGGTGGTATAATTAATAGGCCAATTGGCTGTTGTTAGTCTCTTGGGTGGTAAATATACTTATTACAAGTAATACGGTTCGAGGAGAGATAAGTATGGATTATGTTTTTGCCGAACGGGTCAGTCAGATGGAGGGTTCGTTTATACGGGAGATATTAAAAGTCACGGAGCGGCCTGAAATGATCTCTTTTGCGGGCGGGCTGCCGGCGCCGGAGTTATTTCCGCTTAAAGAAATGAGGGATGCTTTTTGCCATGTTTTAGAGAGTGGTGACCCTTCCGTCCTGCAATACAGCACAACAGAAGGCTTTTTCCCTTTAAGGGAATATATCAGCGTTAAAATGAAGGAAAAAAATATAAACGCAGGGCCGGATAATATCCTGATCACCAACGGTTCCCAGCAGGCCCTGGATTTGCTGGCGAAGCTTTTTATCAATCCCGGAGATATTGTTTTAGTCGAGGAGCCGAGCTATCTGGGGGCGCTGCAGGTTTTTCGCAGCTACCAGGCCCGCTTTGCGACTGTACCCGCGGATGACGAAGGCGCTGATGTGGAAGCGCTGGAATTGGCTATAAAGAATAACAGGCCAAAGTTAATCTACCTGACACCTACGTTCAAGAATCCGACCGGTGTGACTATGAGCCTTCAAAGACGGCGCGCGGTTGCCGGTTTGCTGGAAAAATACAAGGTGCCTTTGATTGAAGATGATCCCTATGGGGAATTAAGATACGCTGGAGAAACGCTCCCACCGTTAAAGTCCTTTGACCGGTCCGGTTTTGTGATTTATTTGAGCACCTTTTCCAAAACTATTGCCCCGGGGATGCGTCTTGGCTGGATTGCAGCCGGCCTGGAGCTGATTCGTAAACTGGCCCTGGCCAAACAAGGGACCGACCTGCATACAGGTACCCTGGTCCAGCGGGCTGTCCAGCGCTATCTGGATAACTCAGATGTGTCCGGCCATATTCAGGCCATCAGGACGGAGTACGGCCGGCGGCGGGATGTAATGCTGAAGGAGATGAGAAACAGCTTTCCGGATGGTGCTGCCTGGACCAGTCCGGAAGGGGGCATGTTTTTATGGGTCACCCTGCCGGAACATTACGATACGGTGCAGCTCATAAAAAAGGCCGTCGAAGAAAATGTAGCCTATGTGCCCGGCGCTCCTTTTTATCCTAACGGGGGCGGACTGAATAAAATGCGTCTTAATTATTCAAACTCCACTCCTGCACAGATTAAAGAAGGTATTAATCGTTTAGCGCTTCTTATTTAAGGAATTTACATGAGGTTAGACCGCTTGTTTGAAAAGGCGGCATGGGCGGCGCAGCGATGCTCAAGGCCGGATACTTAAGTAAGTTAGGCAAAAAGGGAAATCAGAGAATTTTCGTTCGATTTTAAAGCCTGCCCGTTTAATCATTTCATCCATTAGCCAGTCAAATGTGCTGTATTCGTCGCGGATGTGAATTATGGTTTCGTCGGCCATCTCCTGTCCGGTATTGTTAAGCATGTCGCTGATCCAGTTCTCAAATTTGCTTTGATATTCCCCGATGGGAAAAGAAAACACTAAATCGAATAAGAATAGCTTACCACCGGGTTTGAGCATGTCGTACATACGTTTAAGGGCGACAACTTTCCAGAAATCCGGAAGGTGATGCAGCGCGATAACGGAAACTATGGCATCCACAGGGGCTTCTTTGTGCGTATAGGTCAGGAAACCTGCGCAATGAGGCTCAATATTGCTTAACCCGGCCGCATAGGCCTTTTCCAGACAACAGTTTAACATAGCCTGCGAGATATCTACCGCATAGATTTTCCGGCATAACCGTGCTGCCGGGATTACGAACGCTCCGGTTCCGCATCCGAAGTCAATCACCGTATGCTCCGGCTTCAATTCAAGCTTTTCCATGATCAAACGGGCATCTTTTTCGAAATCACGGAACCTGGAGTGTTGGATATCATACTCAGCGGCGATTTTTGAATCAGCATAATCCACGCCGGCTTTTTTTCGTTCGTCATAATACCACGAAGAGACCCCGGTTGTTTTATAATCCATAAACAGACGCTCCTTTTAATGTTGATCCTTTTTTTGTTTTCATGTCTTGTCCCGTTAATATGAAGATCGGCTCGCGCTGCAATAAATAGGTGCAGTTCAGGCGGATGGCTCCGCTTGTACAGCAGGATAAACCAGGGTTGCTTCGGCAATTAATCTTCTGCTTCAAGTAGCATTTCCTCGAGTATTTCGGCCGAGTTTCTAATGAATTCTCTGCACAAAGTAGAAAATAACTTTTTTTCTTTTGCTTCCGCCATGCTGCAACCCAATAGCTCAGAACACTTTATTGATTTATTCTTCTCTATAAATCTCTTACAAAAAACATTTACCTTGTCATATGCTTTTTCGTGGGCTGCGGTATCATTCCCTCTAACTTTGCCGTATTTGAGTCCTAAAAACATAACCGCTCCCGTGACAGCGCCGCACACTTCCTGCTTTCTGGCAATTCCAGCGCCAAAACCACTTCCTATTCTGAGAGCAAAGCTTTTTTCCAAACTACATTTTTCACAAAATGCCGCAAAAACTGCTTGAGAACAAACAAAACCCTGCTTGAACATATCTACTGCGTCATCAGCTGGCTGACTCAAATAAACCCTTCCTTTTACAGGTATTACCACCTACTTGAAAATGTTCACCTTTGCCTTCCGGTATGACGATTACCCTGAGCGCAAACAGGCGGAAATTATCAAAACCCTTAAAGCGAAACAATTATATAAATTATAATGTTATAATAAAAGAACTTCCACAGGTATTTGCGGCTTCGACGGGAAGCATGGGGACGGGAAGCATGGGGGAAGCATGGGGACGTACTTTTTGCTTCCAACTTTGGGGGAAGCATGGGAAGCATGGGGACGTACTTTTTGCTTCCAACTTTAAGATGTGAAAAAACCAGCGGAGAATACGCGAGAACCGTCGCTGTATTAGGAGAGAGGGATATTAGATGGGCAATCAGAATGAGATTCGCAAGAACTTCGGGCAGAGAGCTTCGGATTACAGGTACAGCTCTGACCACAGCAATCCGGTGGATCTGGAAAGGATGATCAATCTTATAAATCCTTCTCCGGATGATTCGGCGCTGGACGTTGCCACCGGCGGGGGGCACACAGCTCTTGCTTTGGCCGGCTGCGTCAGGAAAGTAACGGCAGTTGACATAACCCGGGAGATGCTGGCGGAAGCAGAGGATATGTCAAAGCAAAAAGGCGTGAGCAATATTGAATTTCGAATAGGGGATGCGCATGAATTAAATTTCCCCGATGATCAATTTGACATTGTTGCCTCAAGATTCGCGGCTCATCATTTTTTCGAAATAAAGAAGGCTCTTCGGGAAATGTGCAGAGTGTTAAAGCCTGGGGGGAAGTTTTATATTCTTGACTGCTCGGTTGTCGACGGAAATGAGTCTGAGCAGGAAATCAACCGCATCGAACTGTTGAGAGACAGTTCGCACCAGTGCTCTTATTCGCCTCGTTTGTGGAAACAGTTTTTAGAGGACTTGCCCTTGATTGTTCAGCACACTGCCCTTTACAAAGAACAATACAGGCTGCCTCAGTATTTTGACCGGATGGGAACAAGCCAAAGCACACAGCAGGAAATCTTTCGCATTTTAAACAGCCTTTCTAACGATTGCAAAAGCCATTATCCTTTCGGGAAGGATTATATAACAACTTATCGCTTCGAAATTTTGGCAAGCAAGGTCTGACAAAGATATAGCTTGCCGGTTGAAAAGGTTTTTTATAGAGCTTTAAAATGGAAAATTTAAAAGAACTGGAGAGCATGTACAACCTCAGGTACCTGGAATCCGGCGTTTATTATTTCGGCTGGGCACACGCCACTGATGTCCGGGTCCCTCCGGACGCTTCGGAAAAAACCAAGCAGGATTTCTGGGATTTGGAAAAAGAATTCGATACGGTTATCGGCAGCTTTACAATGAAACCCGATGACGGGCAAGCCGGCGAATTTTCTTTGATGGCTGACAACCGGCCGATAAAATTAAAAAGCTGGTATACAGAAGCGGACCTAAGCGCCTTCCTGGGTAAACCGGTCAGAGTGAACGAAGAGGTACTGGGAAGCGGGTCCGATACATACTCAGGCTGTCACAAAAAAACACTGAAATATGAAGGCCTCGTTGTAAAGTTATTTTCGCCGAAAGATAACGGCAAAGAGTTCTGGCTCATGAGTGTGGATCTAACAAGCTCAAAACTGAAAACGCCCAGGGGAATTACTGTCGGATCCACCCTGGCCCAGCTGAAAGAGGCATACAAAGGCATCGAAATAATCCCGGACGGCAGAACTGACGCCAATATCTGCGCATACCGGGTCGGCGGGTCGGAAATATTTGAGAATATTACTTTTGAAGTGGAAAAGGGAATTGTAAAAGAAATAAAGCTCTTCGTAGGTAACTACTCAGCTACGCAAAATTATTTTCTTAAACGGCGCCTCAATAGAAAAATAGTTCTGGACTCAGTGCTACAAATC
>JBAZGB010000064.1:0-13257 GCA_041653135.1 Eubacteriales bacterium
ATTGAGGTGTTCCTTCTTTTTGCTTTTTTTAAGCAAATACCAGCACTTTTTTAAAAACTTTCCCCCAATTGGCTATTGACATTTAACCGCTGGACTTAATTCAACAATATTTCAGTTTTCATTCAGTATGGTTTCAGTTATGAACCGGATAATATAGGTATAACAAAACTACAGGGTGGTAGATAATGCATGCAGCCGTTAAAAGGCATCAAAATATTGTTGGTGGACGACGAGCCGAATATACTTGATTTTTTGGAGCTTGGCCTGCAAAATGAGGGATTTGAAATACGGAAGGCGCAGGAAGGGATGACGGCTGTCAACCTGATCAAGGATTTCCAGCCGCATGTAGTTATACTTGATGTGATGATGCCCGGAATGGACGGTTTTGAAGTATGTCAGCTGATCAAAAAAACGGATAACGTGGCCGTGATTATGCTGACTGCCAGGGATGAGGTGGATGACCGGGTAAAGGGCCTGACACTTGGGGCAGACGATTATATGGTTAAGCCGTTCAGTTTTGAAGAATTGCTGGCCAGGATTTATGCCAGGGTCCGGAACCAATTTCCAAATTTATTTGGAGAAGTTGTTTTTGTACCTTTTCAGATCGACGACCGCCGTAAGGAAATAAAGTATAACAACAGTGTTCTGGAATTATCACCAACGGAATACGGCTTGCTTAGATTCCTGCTTCTTAATCACGGTATGGTTTTAAGCAAGGCAATGATTTTAGATAAAGTATGGGGCTATGATTTTGCGGGCGAGGAAAATATCGTCGAGGTGTATATCCGCATCTTAAGAGATAAATTAAACGATAAAGACCATCAGCTGATCCGTACTCTGCGCGGATCAGGGTACAGGGTTGATTTGCCGTGAAAGATAAAGGAAAAGCTTTATATAGAACTTTATTTCATCCCAATTCGCTTAGTATCCAGCTTTTATCCCGTTCGCTGCTGATTCTGGCTGTTTTGCTCGCGCTCATCGGCTTGCTTCAATATGTTTTTATGAAGGATGTTATTTACAGAAATGAAGCTTCAAGTATTCAGAGCCGGATTATGTCCATTCCCCGGCATGTTTGGGAGCAGTTTGATCAAAAACAGGAAAATGGCAACAGGCCAATTTTTTTTATTCCGGGAGCGAATTTGGCGTTTATTGATCAAGAGGGAAACTATTATGTCTTAGCCATCGACCCGGACAGTGTTAATCCTCCGAAGCTGACGACACAGGAATATTTAGATGTGTTGGAAAAACCACCGTTATTGGATGATTTTAAAAAAAACCGGCCGGGAGATTACAAAGTAGTTAAGGACACATCAGGAGCAGAACAATTACTGGTTTTGCGGCAGGTTTATCACGGACAGGCGCCAGGCGTTATACAGGTAAGTACTTTAACAGGTCCCCTTAAAGAATTGCTTCTCCGCCAGTTATTTACTTTTTTAATACTTTCCTTTATCGCCATGTTGTTTGGACTGCTGTGCTTTTTGCCCATTATTAGAAAAACGCTGGTTCCTTTATTCAACATGGTAGATACAGCGGAACAAATTGACTCCGGGAACCTGGACAGGAGATTTCCAACCAGACAAGGGCAGATGGAAATTGACCGTTTGGCTGAGTCATTTAACGGAATGCTGGAAAGGTTAGAAGCGTCATTTGAAGCAGAAAGAGAAACGAAGGAACAAATGCGCCGTTTTATTGCCGATGCCTCTCATGAACTGCGCACGCCTCTGACTTCTATTCACGGTTTTTTAGAGGTTTTGCTCCGCGGGGCCGCCAATCAGCCGGACCAGCTTAACAAAGCTTTAAAAAGTATGCATGGAGAGTCAAAGCGTCTTAACAAACTGGTGCATGATCTTCTTCTTCTTTCCAAGCTCGACCGTACGCCGTATATAGAACTTGTTGAAGGTTTCCTGGACAACTTGATCCGGGAGATGGAACCGCAGCTGCGCATTCTGGCCGGAAAGAGAAAACTTGACCTGTTCATCGAACCGGACATGAAATATAAGTATGATGCGGACAGTATGAAACAGGTGGTTCTAAACTTGTTTCAAAATGCCGTACAGCATACGGATCCCGAAAATGGTCAGATTCAGATCTTTTTATCCAAAAATAATGATGGCGTCAGGTTGTCCGTTCAGGATAACGGGCCCGGAATAAGTGAAAGTCATCTTCCTCATGTTTTTGACCGCTTTTACCGGAGTGATTCCTCACGGACCCGTAAATACGGCGGGGCCGGCCTGGGTTTGGCAATTACCAAAACCATTATTGACATTCACAGGGGAACTATCAGCATTGAAAGCAAAGAGGGGCAGGGATGCACATTTAACGTCCGGCTTCCGGATAATCAATAGTTTTCACGCTAACCCTCCTTCCAAGACGGCTATCATCAAGCGTTTTTTTGAGCTTATGAGCGCCGTTTTTCTTTTGAAAAAACTCCTCAGCAAGAAATTCAGTTATCGTTCAGTTGCCTTTAAGGGATAATTCAGGTAGAAAGGCTATTATGTAAAAAATACCATAGTAAAGACAGTCAGGTATCCCAGGGAAAATTAACCGCAGAGCAGGCACAAGATATGGTAACCAGATTGCAGAGCACGGATCTGGGCAAGTTAGGCGAAAGGCCGGAAATGGGCGGAGGAGGGCCTTTTAATGGACCTCAACAAACAGCGCCTTCAAATACAAATCAATAAAAAACGGTTTATTCAGGCGCCGGTAATATTGAAAAATACTGTGGCGCCTGGCTCTTTTGACAGGCGGGCGCCGCGCTTTTCAGCATATGTTCAGACATTATTTGGATAAATTTCAGTTACCATTAAGGGTTAATTAGGTAGAATAGTTATTGCCGAAGCCCTGGGGAGAAGATTGTATCGCTGAAAAACGACTTCTTCGTCTAATTCCGGCTCTTCTTCCAAAACGAACAGCGGCAGTTTCGAGATCATAGGAGTTATTAATTTCAGCAAGATTGGTTTGTGCGGCGGCATATTGAAGACGGCTCTGGCAAACGGAAGTCCGGTATTCGTACTGCAAAATGAATAAATCTGTTAATCAGTTACAGGTGCAGGTGCAGGTGCAGGACACAAATCAGATGAGTGCTGTACAAGATGAGATTACATCTTTACTGCGCAAACGGCACAGGATTTCTGACAATGCGGACGATGATTTCAATATCCGGGATATAACCCAAATTCAAGAAACGGCTGAGAATGTAACTACAACTCTGACGCTTTTTCTGGCGGGAGTAGCCATGATCCCCTTAATAGTCGGAGGGATAGGTATTATGAACATCATGCTTGTCTCTGTGACGGAGCGCACCCGGGAAATAGGCTTGCGCATGGCTATCGGAGCTGCCAGGCAGGATATACTTAACCAATTTCTTTATGAAGCCATTCTGCTTAGCCTGGCCGGATCTTTGTTTGGAATTGTTTTCGGCCTCGCCGGAACAAAGATATTTTCATATTTTGCGAGCTGGTCTACGTCAATTTCCATTCAGGCGATTGTACTTTCCGTAGCCTTTGCTCTTGTTGTCGGGGTGTTCTTCGGCTACTACCCGGCGCGCAGGGCATCCAGGTTTAACCCTGCGGAAGCGTTGAGCTTTGAGTAGACATCCATGCCGCTGTTTTAAAAGATCTTAGAAAAAGAACATCCGTTTCATAATACTGCAGACATCTATAAAAATGACCAATTTTATCAGTAGGTTTTAAGTTCCCCTCAGGGGGGATTTTTTTAAGGGGAAATTTTCAGTAAATATTCGTAACAACTCAAGCAATGTTCAGTATCCTTTAAGGGGAAATTCAGCCGGAGCGGTTATTCTAAGAAAGCTATTATAGTAAACTTTATAGGGAGCCGTTTCTGGGTATTTAACCGGAGAACGGAGAGTGAAATTTAATGAAGCATGCCTCAGTAAATGCATCAGATCTGCCCTGGCCGCAGGGCTTTTTTGTGCCCTGAATGTTACACAGTTGGGGTTATTGATTGATCAAGGCTTATTCTGCGGGTATAATTTAGTTTGCCAACAAAATTATTAAAGCCTGAGAGAATGTTATATTTTGTACATTTAAAAGGAAGGGGCAATGAGTAATGAGCAAAGCAGCAATAGAGGCCAGTTCGCTGATTGGCGCATGGAAGCTGGTTTCATATGAGGTACGCAGGCCTGACGGGGGCGTATTCTTGCCAATGGGCAGTGAACCGGTGGGTTACTACATTATCAGTCCCGAAGGTTACTCCAATGTATGCCTGACGCCGGGCAACAGGCCCAAATCCGCCTCGGATAACCGCCTGACGGATGCTGAAAAAATCGACGCCGCAAATGTTGTCTTTTATGCCGGGAAATATGAGATAGTTGACAATGATCTGATTGTGCGTCCTGACGTAAGTTTTTTGCCAAACTGGGTGGGTACACAGGTAGTCAGGCATGTGAAACTGGAGGGCGGCATGATGACGCTGAGCGCATTCTTAAAGGATGGCTCGGAAGCGGCGCTTACCTGGAGGAAGCCATAGGGTAGGGGTGACAAGGGGACGAAGTGTCAATTATGAATGACAGACTGCTTAATTTGGGTTTTTCTGAAGAGATTATCCAAGAGTCCGGACAATATAAAGGGCTTTTCCCAGGCAGAGTGATTGTGCAGTATAAAGGTTTATACAGGGTTGCCACTGAAAACTCGGAAATGGCGGCTGAAATATCCGGAAAATTCCGCCATTTGGCTGCTGCTCTTTCCGATTATCCTGCTGTAGGGGACTTTGTCATGCTTGACAGGGATAATAACCTGTCCGGCAATGCTATAATCCATCATGTGCTGGCACGAAAAAGTGTATTCATTAGAAGAGCTGCAGGAACGGCAAATGATGTTCAGACTGTAGCCGCAAATATAGACATTGTTTTTATTTGCATGTCATTAAATAAAGACTTTAATTTGCGGCGGCTTGAGCGTTATCTGTCAATCACCTGGGATAGCGGTGCCACTCCTGTGGTTGTCCTTACAAAATCGGATTTGTGCGGGGAAATAGCATTAAAGCTTTCAGAGATTCAGGTGATTGCGGCTGGTGTTGACATAGTTACTACGTCGAGCATAGTTGTTGACGGGTATAAACCAATAATAAAATATCTGGCGCCCGGTAAAACAGTAGCTTTTATGGGCTCGTCGGGTGTCGGAAAATCAACCTTGATCAACCGGCTGATTGGTCGGGAACTTATCGAAACAAAAGAAACGGGGAAGGACGACAAAGGCAGGCATGCAACAACAAGGAGGGAATTGATGATCATTCCCGCCGGGGGAGCTGTTATAGATACACCGGGTATGCGTGAACTTGGAATTGAAAGTGCAAATTTTGCAAAAACCTTTGCGGATATTGATGAGCTTGCCAGGAAATGCAAATTCAGTAACTGTCAACATATTAACGAGCCAAATTGCGCCGTAAGAAAAGCTGTCGAGGACGGTCTGATTACGGAAGGACGTCTTTTAAGCTATCAGAAACTTAAAAAAGAGGCAAAGTACGAGGACCTAAATTTTAAACAAATCGAAAAAGAGAAAATAAATACGATGTTTGCAGATGTCGGCGGGATAAGAAATGCACGGGCGCTGATCAAATCAAAGAGCAGGAAGCAACAGTAATCCCCTATATGTCGTCCATATCCTCTCCGGTTTTCTGCCTGATGAAAATGTTAATTCTAATACTTCCGTATCTTTTATTTTTCAAAATACATTTTATCCTGGGGTAAACGAATATTTATAAGTCCCGGTTCTTTGCTTATCTTATCCCAGACATCCTTGCTGACTTCCCACTGAACATGATAATCTGAATTCCCGTTTGGCGCTTCCGCAAATTTTAAATATACCGTTTGACGGAACTGTGTTTCAATATTCCCGACAATTCTTGCTTTAAAAACATTGCCGGAGCTGTTCCCGTTGCTTAACTGAATATGATTTGCCCTTACACCGTAATATCCTTTTTCTGCTTTTGTTTTTGAATCTGTTTTAATCCTTATGTTCCACAATGGAATTTCGATATGTTCATCATCAATCCGTACCGCTTCAACAATATTTTTGCATCCGGTAATCCGGGCCGCTTCACTTGTTTGGGGATTTTCAAAAACATCCTTTTTGCTTCCAAAAACATGAAGCTCTCCAAAACATAGAACTGCTATTTTCTCACATATCCGGTATGCTTCTTCAATATTATGCGTAACAAATAAGGTCGTTCCACCAAATTCTTTTAAGATTTCCAGCATTTCCTTCGCCATATGGGACCGCAGGTGTTCATCAAGAGCGGAAAACGGCTCATCCAGCAGGATTATATCCGGTTCGGTGGCTATTGTTCTGGCAAGCGCCGTACGCTGTTGCTGGCCTCCTGAAATTAAGTGGGGATACCTGTTTTCCAGGCCTGTCAGATCGAACCTTTCCAGCAAGTTGCCTACTCTAAGGTTTCTTTCCTGATTAGATAATCCCCTGATGCCAAAAGCAATATTGTCTTTTACTGTCAGATGGGGGAAAAGGGCGTAATTTTGAAACAGAAAGCCTAATTTTCGATGTTTGGGTTTAACATTAATTCCTTTTTCCGAGTCAAAAAATGTTTTTCCATTAAAGATAATCTTTCCTTCATCCGGCTTAACGAGGCCGGCAATGCACCTTAAGGTCATGGTTTTTCCCGAACCGGAAGCTCCCAAAAGCGCAATTCTTTCCTTTGAACCTTCGAACTTTACATCTAAAACGAACCCGGGAAGATTTTTCTTTATTTCCACATACAGTTCCATTACAGTTTCCCCCTGGGATGAGAAAGCAGCTTGGCCTGAAAACCTGACCAATAATTCATTAAAACCATTACGATCAGTGAAATAACAAAGATCAGCGCTACCCATAAATATGCCTTATCCATCTCTCCGCCTTCAGCGGCAAAAAAGATGGCCACAGGTATTGTTTGTGTTCTTCCAGGTATATTTCCGGCAACCATTAGGGTAGCCCCAAATTCTCCGAGGCTCCTTGCAAAACTAAGAATTGTGCCGGCTGCAATCCCCGGCCAGGCCACAGGTATCGCAACTTTAAACAACAGCTTGAATTCGTTTGCTCCAAGCACTCTGGCAGCATCTAAAATATTTGAATCTATTTGTTCAAAAGCGGCCCTGACGGTTCTGTACATGAGTGGAAATGAAACAACAGATGCGGCAATCACGATTGCCGCCCATGAAAAAATTATTTCGATATTGAACTTTTCCAAAAATCCTCCGATAAACCCGTTCTTCCCAAAGATTATTAATAAGAAAAATCCTACAACCGTAGGAGGCAGAATCATAGGAAGAGTAAGAATACTGTCAATAAGTCCCTTTGTTTTCTTAGAGTAAGCGGCTACAAACCATGCAGCCGCTACTCCAAAAACTAAAGTTATCAATGTCGCACAGGCGGAGGATCTCATTGATATCCATAAAGGAGAAAAATCATCAATCAATTAAAAGTCCACCTCTAGATTAGGCCGCTGATTTAGACTGGGCATTTCCCAGGAATATAAACCCGTATTTCTCAAATACGCTTTTTGCTTTGGCGCCTGACAGAAATTCCAGGAAAGCTTTTGCTTCTGCTAGATGTTTGCTTGATTTGATCACACTTGCAGGATAAACAATCGGCTTATGGCTTCCTTCCGGTGCAACTGCAACCTGCTTAACTTTTTGTGACACTTTTGCGTCTGACAGGTAAACAATACCGGCGTCAACATTTCCGGTTTCAACCCAGGTTAAAACTTCCTTTACATCCTTGCCGTAAACAGCCTTTGCTTTTATTTTATCTAAAATATTCATTTTAGTAAACAAGTCTTCGGCATACTGGCCGGCCGGTACGGTTTTTAGTTCACCCAAACCAACTTTTTTAACTGTATCCTTGGTTAAGTCTTCAAAGCTGGAGACCAGGGAACTGTCTTTGGGTATAATTAATACAAGGCTGTTTCCCAAAAGTGTTTTCTTTGTTCCGTCTTCCAGCAGCCCCTTTGTTTCCAAAGCATCCATTTGTTTATTCGCTGCAGAAAGAAATACATCGACATCGGCTCCATTTTCTATTTGCCGCTGAAGCGAGCCTGAAGAAGCGAAGTTATACGTAACATTAACATCCGGCGCTTCCTCTGCATAGATATCTTTGATTTCATTCATGGCGTCTTTCAAGCTTGCCGCCGCTGAAACAGTCAGCGCAACCTGGGTCTTAGGGGTTTCCTGGCTTTTTTCAGCCGGTTGTTTACTGCACGCTGAAAAGGCAAAAAGCACTACAAGTAATAACAAAACCATTCCCGCAAAATTCTTAATTCTGACCACTAAAGTGCCTCCTTTGAAAATATTATTTACCAAATCGTGAATTAATATTATTACATGTCACGTTTTGATATGTACAATTATAATAATAACTAACCAACAAATCAATTATAACATGACATAACTTAATAATTATAATTATCAACAGCTTGTTGACTAGAAGGATTATCTGTGGAATGGAAGTTGCCTTAAGGGGAAGTTAAATACAGGATACCGGTGGCGTCCTTTCCGGATGCTTCGCTAAGATAAGGTGAAATTAAAGCAAGGATAATTATTTTAGTTCTAATGGATAAAATTTTATGATATAATACATCCTGTTAGGTGATGTTTCTTTTTGTTGTGTTTTAGTTCTTTATGAAACGGGAGGGATGTCTATGACAAACGCCGGAAGCGAAGCGCTTACACCTCAGGAAGTGGCAGATTTACTTAAAATAGCCAAAAATACAGTGTATGAACTTATCAAACGCGGAGAGCTAAATGCCTATAAGGTTGGGAAAAAAGTCCGTGTTGATTTAAAAGATGTTGAAGAATACAAAAATCGCACAAAAAGCAAGACCTATTCGGCATCAACTATTGTAAAGGAGGACTACTTTCAGAGACTAAATCTTTCTGCCGATAATCTGCCTTCCGGCAGCCTGGTTATTTGCGGGCAGGATTCCCTTCTTGATATTTTATCAAGATATCTTGAAAATCACCCGAACGGTATCAGAACACTTCGTTCCTATGTTGGCAGTTATAATGGATTGTTTGCTTTGTATAATGGTTTCGCTCACGTGGCAACAGCGCATTTATGGGATGGAGATTCGGGAGAATATAATGTTCCTTATGTAAAAAGAATGCTTCCCGGTATACCCTGCGTAATTATTCATCTTGCGTACAGGACCCAGGGATTCTATGTTGCAAAAGGAAACCCTAGAAATATAAAAGACTGGGAGGACCTGAAGAGGAAAGACATTACAATAATAAACAGGGAAAAAGGAAGCGGAACGAGAGTCTTATTGGATGAACATCTGCGTCTGCTGGGTATTTACGGTTCGTCCCTGAATGGCTATAATCGTGAATGCACTTCCCACCTGGCTGTGGCAAGCGCTATTTACCGTGGTGAAGCTGATTTAGGTATCGGAAATGAAATTGCCGGCCTTTCTGTAAAGGGTATCGACTTCATACCTGTACAGGCGGAAAGATATGAAATGATTATCAAAAAAGAGGATTTTAATAAAACTCCTTTTCGCGTCATTATGGAAATAATAAAATCACCGGAGTTTAAATCAGAAATTATTGGAATTGGCGGATACAATATTAACGAAATAGGAAAGATCGTTACCTGAAGCTAATCAAATACATCTTATTTACCCATAGCTTTTAAGGCAACAGAATACAGCGTCCAGAATGAAACCGGCTCCAGCGGATCATGATCCTCACTGATCAGCCCCGCTTCCTTCGCTTTATTAACTATGTCTATCTTTTAATCCTGCTGCCGTCAGGATTTTCTTCCTCCGTCCCGCAGATTACTGATCCGGCCGGCCCTGTCCCCTTAATGCCAAAAAGGTTGTTGCTTACTTTACCGGTATCTTTGTCTGCCGGAATAAACTTGCCCCATCCTGTTTCCAGCGCGGCCTGCGCTAAGGTAAGACTTGAAAAAAGCCCGGTCTTTTTTTGAAGGTTTTGAACGCCGGGTAAAAGGGCAGCTATAAATTCATCCGGTTTCATACCAGAAGCCTCCTTCTATAGGCTATGTGATTGCTACTGCCTGTACTTTTTCTTCCACTCTTCAAAATCCCAAGTCTTAAGGAATTCCTCAGCTGTTATTTTACCGTTATCATATAGTTTTAGGCTTTCTTCCCGGGTAATATCGAAATAAGTTGTTTTTATTTCCTTTTCTATACCGTCAATATCAATTACCGTTGGAATTCCTATTGTCCTGTTATAATCTCCCTTTGACCTGGAGATGTATAAATTATCATGCGCGCCGATCATCGTGCCGACGAGAGCAAGCAAATAACTTAAAGGGTTATGTATGATATTTTCAGGATCGCCTTTTTTAATTTCCCTCGTATTCGGCTCCATCAGCTTAAAACCAAATGTCGGCCATGGCGGTGAGCTGGTGCCGTCGTCCATAAGCCAAATCGGATAGTTGCTTAACACTCCGCCGTCTACAATGATATGTACCTTCCCGATGCCATCCTCAAGCTTTACGGGCTCAAAAAACAAAGGAATGCTCATACTCATTCGCACAGCTTTGGTAATGCTGAATTGGTCAGGATCAAGGCCAAAATCCTTAAGGTCCTGCGGAAGGATAAGCAGCCTGTGATCAGTTATGTCCGTTGCAATTACCTGCAGCCTGTACATATATTTTTCTTCTGTGTAGTCGGTTCTTATCTGGCCAAAGGTAGTCTTACCCTTGGCTTCCAGCAAGTCTCCAAGCCAGGATTCAAAATAGTTGCCCTCATATATTCCATACTCTAAAAGGGTGCTCAAGCCCTTCCCAATAACGCCGAACTTATCCAGAAATCCTTCATCTCTGAATTTCTTGTAATCCAATTTCAGCAATTCACTTTTGATTTCTTCGGCCTTATAATCTACTGCAAGCAATGCGGCCACAATCGCCCCCGCCGAAGTTCCCGCAATATTCTCGAATATGTATCCTGCCTCTTCCATCCCGGCGACCGCGCCGACCAGACCAATTCCCTTAACTCCGCCGCCTTCAAAAACGCCATCTGCTTTAATCGCTATTTACCTCCTGGGATTTTTACATAAAATAATTATTCATAGCAATAATTTGGATATCTGTTTAAAAAATCCTCTGGTATTTGCTGCCATATACCTTAAAAATTTATGATTATGTATGAAACTGGCGAACGATTGTGTGGCAGAAGGGGGAGGAAATCAGAATAGAGGTCTTTTTAGGAGATCGGGAAGACGGACTGCTTCCAAAATATTTATCTGATAGTAGTGAAAAAATTATAAGAATATTTATAAATATCTATATTATAAAGTGATAAATTGATGATAAAATAAATATGGTCATTAAAGTGAAAAAACAAAATTAACAAAACTCGATTTTTAAGAGGAGGTGTTAATATGGAAGGACAAAGAGCAGTACATAATAAAAACATGTTTTGGATGAGAAGCGGCCGCTTAAATCAGAAACGTCATATTGATTTGACCAATGAAGAAAAAGCTAATATTGCAAAATGTACCGGGGAAAAACATGAACATCCCTGCAAAAACCCCATTTTCAGATGTTCAGAGTGCGGTAACTATGGATGTGCTCAGGAAGTTCCTAATAAATGTTCCGCCCAAGGGTTTAAAAATGATATATGTCTCAACTGCGGTGTGACTGGAAGCCGTATACCGGTAATGGAAAAAGAGTTAGCCAAATTCGTAGCTGAATGGGCGAAAAACGACTTGTAATAGAGGATTATTTGATAGAAAAAAGCTTTGAGTTTGCTCAGATTGATATGCAGCTCAAGGCTTCTCTATTCTATTTGTTACACGTGACATCAATACTACCGTCTCAATATGCCTTGAGGATACAAAAAAGATGCCGCTTAAACCTGGTGGGGCCTGGGTGGGAGGATATACTTCTTACAAAAATTGTTGTTACTGAGGCATTTTTAATAAAATCTTTAATCAATGTATTCCTTCATTGCTCCTCGAAAGGCTGAGTGTGAAACGCATCGGTACCAGTTATGCCTGGTGGTATAATCGGAAATATCAAAGGACAGGCCACTTCATCCAATCCTATCAGGATGGCGGCTTTCGGCCAACACCTGTTCACCATCAAGAACATCGCATTCACGCGGATACTGCTCGACCAGGGTGTATTCGTGACCTTGCTGGTTTTCGCGGCGGGCTCCCGCAACTTGATCCGGCAGGTGCGCTTGGAGTATGAGTGGGCTGGCACGCTGGTCTTTGGCGTCGCCATGGTCTAGATTGAGGGCTATGCGACTTTCGCCACCGGGGTACTGCCCAGGTGGACCGGCTGGGCGGCTCTTATCAGTGTGGGGCTTTGCGCCCCGCGTGCGTTCCGGCAATGTACTTCGGCCCTGTCGGCTACTACGGAATGTCGGGAGCAAAGGGCGTTCCGACTGAATGGCTTGAAGGAAGCCCATTTCGCCATTTGCCATAAATCGTATTCCATGCAACTTGATATTGGTCTGCTTTTAATTCAAAATGGCCTACAGCATATTTTCCACCAGAAACCTTCATTTTCCCAGTTTCACCGTCGACATCAGTATTCTCCATCCGTGGCTCCATAAGACCAGATTATTTTCCGAGCCATTTTGCCATCCGCTTCTCAACCTCTTCTTGTGTGTAAATCCGCCCTTCCTCTACGTCTTTCAGACCTCGCTCAATTTTCTGAAGAACATAAAGGTGATACTGGATATCTTCCAAGGAACAATCGTCTGGTAAGCGGGTAAGAAGGTTCCTGACTTCCTGTTTTACTGTCTCCATACCTATCCCCTTCTTTATTTTATAATCATAAAGAGATTATACCACTTTTTGACCGTAAATTGCGCCTAACGGTTCCGGTGTTTATGAAGTTTCGCCCGGGAAGCATGGGTGGGGGGGAAGCATGGGGACGTTCTTTTTGCTTCCTGGAAGCATGGGGACGTTCTTTTTGCTTCCTGAATAATTTTTGAGTATTATTAAGAAAATCTTAACTAATAGCGTAATGATCGATAGCAAGGCAAGCAAGGAGCGATGTTAGTGCAGAATTTACCGCCTCGTAACAAAAGTAATTAACCGGCAGGACATAATTCTGCAACCAAAAAGACTATCGGCGTTTTCTGTGAATTCTTGGCCAGGCAAAGGCTAACAAGTTAAGAATTAGTGTGTGTTTGACAGCTCCAGAGAATACAACATGCGTGATCTATTTACCATATATATCACTTAATGGTATTTAATCCCTGGGAATTAGTTTGCACCCAAGGCGACAACAAACGTTTTCGATTAACGTTTGGGTCAACGCTCTCGCC
>JBAZGB010000065.1:0-12631 GCA_041653135.1 Eubacteriales bacterium
ACCATAAAAAGGGCATACTTTTTCATTGTTTTGCAATTTTATCTTCTTGGATAATTACTATCTAAGGCCATCGCGGAGCGATTTCGTTCTTCTTGTGTGTCAATGTCTAAACCTTTCGGACAATGTGGAATGGTAAGCCGGTTATCCTGTATATGAAGGATGAAATGGAAACAAAAAACCTGGTCCGGAAATTCGTGAACCAGGTCGTTGTAAGTGAAAATGAAATTGAAGTTTCTATCAATCAGTTTTTGGATTTGAATGGTGGAGGCGGGGGGAGTTGAACCCACCGTCCGAAAGAACAGTTACAGAAGCTTCTCCGAGCGCAGGCTGCGCTTTGTTGTTTCGCCCCTAGGGCGCCCGCAGCCGGGCTCCTTCGGCGCTATCTCGATGTCTCTTGTTTAAATTCTCCGAGAATTGAACTTAAACCAGCCCGTTTTAATGACCCCCTTGCCCGGGCCACGGGCCCGGCACGGGTAGGAGGTTAACTGCAATTAAGCAGCTAAAGCGTATTCGTTATTGGCAATTATAGTTTTTCCACCGTTTTTACGGGCTGATGGAACCCCGGCTCGCTTCTTCTGCCCCTACTTCCCCCGTCGAACCCATTTCGCCCCCATAATAATTAATTTTTATAATTCCTGTCTTTTAAAGTACGCTCCATTTCCCTTTTGGCGTCTCTTTTGGCGATGTCCTCCCGCTTATCGTAGGTTTTCTTACCCCGCGCCACGGCAAGCTCCACCTTGACGCGCCCCCGCTCGTTGAAATAAATCCTCAGCGGGATGATGGTCAGGCCTTTCTCACGGGTGTATCCCAAAAGCCGCATGATCTCGCTTTTATGCGCCAAAAGCTTCCTGATCCGCTTTGGTTCATGATTGAAACGGTTCCCCTTTTCAAAAGGGCTTACATGTAAATTATACAAGAAAAGCTCGGCGTTTTCAACTATGGCATAGCTGTCCTGCATGCTCACGTTGCCTGCGCGTATTGACTTGACCTCCGTGCCGGTCAGCACAATGCCGGTTTCAAAAGTATCAAGCAGGTGGTATTCATGGCGGGCTTTTCTGTTTACCGAAACTACTTTTTCATCCATAAACTAATTATAACAGAATTTTACACTTAATTAAAGAGCCCTGTGTCAGCAGGAATACAACCATACAGGTTGAAGTATTCTTTAAGGATTAATAAAGGGGTGGTCGAATCGTGCTTATTCTTTCCCGAAAAGAAGTGGAGCGTCTGATTGAACTTGATAAACTGCCTGCAGTTATTGAAGAAGCTTTCTATGCATATGCCATAGGCGAAGCCTCTATGCCCCCCAAAATTTACCTGGACATTCCCCAGTACAACGGTGATTTCCGGGCAATGCCGGCTTATTTCAGGGGCGCCGCAGGCCTGAAGTGGGTTTGTGTATACCCGCTTAATCCTTGCACCAACAACCTTCCTACAGTAATGGGCATGCTTTTTTACAACGACCCTGCCACAGGCAAGCCTTTAGCTGTTATGGAAGCAACCTTGTTAACCGGTTACCGGACGGCGGCGGCCAGCGCTGTAGCAATTAAATATCTGGCCAACCCGGATGCAAGCGCCCTCGGAATAGTCGGCTGCGGCGGCCAGGCGCGTACACACCTGGAAGTACTGGCGGCTTCTTTTTCATTCAGCCGGATCAATGTTTTTGATACCGACCCGAGCAGGGCTTCAGCGCTGAAGGAGTGTTATAAAAATCTGCCTGTAGAAGTAGCATCGCTTGAGGAGACCTGTTCAAGTGAGGTACTCTGCACTCTTACACCGGCGCGTAAACCGGTTATTGAAAGCCGGTTTATCAAACCCGGCACGCATATCAACGCTATCGGAGCGGACGCGGCCGGTAAACAGGAATTGGAAACAGAGGTTCTGAAAAGGTCAAGGGTATTTGTGGATGATTTAAAGCAGACCCTGCACAGCGGGGAAATAAATGTCGCCGTTTCATCCGGTGAATACAAGCAGGAAGAACTGGCGGGCAGCCTTGGCGAGGTAATAGCAAATAAATGTCCCGGCCGTCGGACAAAAGACGAAATAACCGTCTTTGATTCAACAGGCCTGGCCATTCAGGATCTTGCCCTGGCGAAGTATTTGTACCAGCGTGCGACAATGTTAAAGGCCGGTTATGATCTAGACTTACTTTAGACCTTTTATCTTACGGACTGCATCAGCTATATGACGCGACGTCAGGCCAAACTTTTGCAGAAGTTCAGACGGCGCCCCCGATTCCCCGAAAGAGTCCTTGATGCCGACCCGGTATACCGGGATAGGACAATGCTCACAGACAACTTCGGCGACTGCGCTGCCCAGGCCGCCTATAATGCTGTGCTCCTCGGCGGTGACAATAGCTTTTGTCTCCTGTGCGGCTCTAATAACAGCCTCTGCATCCAGGGGTTTGATCGTGTGCATGTTGACAACCCTTACCTCAAGCCCCTCGTTAGCAAGCTCATTGGCTGCCGCCAGGGCTTCAGCCATCATCAGGCCGGCGGCTATAATGGTTGCCGACGAACCTTCCCGCATTGTAATTGCTTTGCCTGGTTCAAAGACGAAATCATCTTCATGAAGAGCGGGGACAGCCAGCCTTCCCAGTCTCAGGTATACCGGCCCCTTGATTTTTACCGCGGCCAGGACAGCTTTTTTGGTCTCCGCCGCATCTGCCGGCACGATTACGGTAAGGTTGGGTAAAACTCTTGTTAAGGCAATATCTTCAATCGATTGATGGGAAGCGCCGTCCTCCCCTACGCTGATTCCAGCATGGCTGGCCCCTATTTTTACATTCAGCATGGGATAGCAAATGCTGTTTCGCAGCTGATCAAAAGCCCTCCCTACGGCAAAAACGGCAAAGGTGCTGCAAAAAGGTATTTTACCCGAAGCCGCAAGGCCTGCGGCAGTTCCCAGCATATTTGCTTCCGCAACTCCCATATCGAAAAAACGGTTGGGAAATCTTTTTGCAAAGTCTATTGTTTTGGTGGATTTGGACAGGTCTGCATCAAGAACTACAATATCCGGGATTTCTGCGCCAAGCTCGGCTAAGGCTTCCCCGTATGCTTCGCGGGTAGCAATTTTTTTCATTAAGGAGCCCCCTCAAAGGTATTTAGAATAGTTTTCTGCGGTTTTATCATCTCAGGCAAGTTCGGCCAATGCTTTTTCGGTTTCCTGCGGGTTGGGTGCCTTGCCGTGCCAGTCCACATTGTTTTCCATAAAAGACACGCCCTTGCCCTTAACTGTCTCGGCAACAATCATCTGCGGCCTGCCCTTTACTTCCTTCGCTTTTTCGACAGCTTTTATAATCTGGCTTAAATCGTGGCCGTCGATAACCTGAACATCCCAGCCGAAAGCCTTCCATTTGTCGGCAACAGGCTCTATGGACATCACCTGTCGCACCGGCCCGTCGATCTGCAGGCCGTTGTGGTCGAGAAAGGCGGTCAGGTTGTCCAATTTATAATGCGACGAAGCCATGGCTGCTTCCCAGACCATCCCTTCCTGGTTCTCACCGTCACCCATTAAAACAAAAACCCGGTAATCCCGGTTGTCCAGTTTTCCCGTTAAAGCCATTCCATTTGCTACTGCCAATCCCTGGCCTAAAGAACCTGTAGACATTTCAACTCCCGGCAAACTCTTCATGTCCGGATGACCCTGAAGACGGCTGCCCAGTTTACGCAGGGTAAGCAGTTCACTGGTCGGGAAAAACCCCCGTTCAGCCAGAGCTGAATACAGCACAGGGGCTGCATGCCCTTTTGACAGGACAAACCTGTCCCGATCCGGCCAGGCAGGCCTTTCAGGATCCAAACGCATAATTCGAAAATAAAGGGCGGTTACAATATCCGCCGACGACAGGGAGCCTCCCGGATGCCCGGAACCCGCCGCCGCCGTCATTGAAATAATGTCCCGTCTGATCTCTTTCGCTTTTTTTTCCAACCGGGCTGTTACTTCTTGATCCATAACCAATACCACCTGCTTAAAAGAACTTTTTAAAAGATTTGTACTGCCTAAATCCTTCCCCAAACACCTCGTGGACATCCGCAAGGATGACAAATGCGCCCGGGTCAACTTCATAAATAAGGTTTTTCAGCCTGCTGATTTCTATCCGGTTGACAACTACCAGAAGAACTTCCCTGTCTGTGCCTGTATACATCCCCTGCGCTTTCAACGCCGTCACGCCGCGGTTTAAGTCGCTTAAGATTAGATCCGCTATCTCCTTATGCTTGTCGGAGATTATAAAAAATGCCTTGGTATAGCTTATACCTTCCTGAACAAGATCGACAAGCCAGGAAGCGATAAAAATAGAAAGCAGCGCATACATGGCCAGTTCCCAGGATTTAAAGGCTATTCCCGCTGTTAAAACAACCAGGCCGTCAACTACGAATAGAAGCTGGCCGACATTTATTCCAATGTAAGATTGCAATGTGGCTGCAGCAAGGTCAGTGCCGCCGGTTGTGCCCCTGTGCCTGAAGACTATGCCCAGTCCAAGCCCGACGACAGCCCCGCCAAAAAGGGCCGCCAGTAACGGGTCGTGAGTTACTACAGGAAGGTAAGGGGCAAGGGCGTCTACAAAAACGGACAGTATTGTAGCGCCGAAAAGTGAGCGGAATCCAAAAGCAAACCCCAGCCGGTAGATACCGATGACGAACAGCGGGATGTTCAGGACAAGCATGGTCGCGCCGACGGGCACACCGATAACGTAATGCAATATTGTTGAAATACCGCTTACCCCGCCGGCGGCGATTTTATTGGGCACCAGATACATATCAAGGCCCAGAGCAATTAGAAGCGCCCCTAAGGTTACTCCTAAAAACTCGAAAAACAGGCTTGCGCTAAGCGGCCACCGTTTAAACCCTGGGAATTTCACTTGAATTCATCCCCGGATATAAGACTGTCCCTGTCTCTTCTTTCTAAGATAACTGCCTCCTGGCCCTATCCTTCAGGTATGAAGCTATAAACTGATCAATTCTTCCGTCCATTACCGCGTTTACATTCCCGACTTCCACACCTGTACGGTGGTCCTTTACCATAGTATATGGCTGAAAAACGTAAGATCTGATCTGGCTTCCCCAGGCAATTTCTGTCTTTTCTCCCCGAAGAACGGCCTGTTCTTCTTCCTTCTTCTTTAATTCAAGATCGGCAAGTTTCGCCCTGAGGAGCTTCAAAGCCGTATTTTTATTTGAAATCTGGGAACGTTCACCCTGGCAGACAACAACAATGCCTGTCGGTAAATGTGTTATTCTTACTGCCGAATCCGTCTTATTGATATGCTGGCCCCCGGCTCCGCTGGACCTGAATGTGTCAACCTTGAGATCGCCGGGATTTATCTGGACAGCGGTTTCCTCTTCAACTTCCGGCAGCACGTCTACCGAGGCAAAGGACGTATGCCTCCGTCCGCTGGCGTCGAAAGGCGAAATGCGCACCAGGCGGTGGACGCCTTTTTCGGAAATCAGATAACCATATGCGTTCCGGCCGCTTATAATCATGGTGGCGCTTTTTACACCGGCTTCATCCCCCGGCAAAAGGTCCACCATCTCGCACGAATACCCTTTTTCTTCAGCCCACCTTGTGTACATGCGAAGCAGCATCTGGACCCAATCCTGCGCTTCAGTGCCTCCCGCCCCGGCGTGCAAAGAAATAATCGCATTATTGGCATCATATTGACCGTTTAAAAGAAAACGCAGCTCAGACTGCTCTACAAGACGGTCAAGGTTTCTCAACTCAGCAGCCAGTTCCTGCGCCGTTTGAGCGTCATCTTCCTCCTCGCCGAGTTCGAGCAAAACTGTCAAATCCTCAAAGATGTTTTCCAGCGCCCTGATCGAGTCCAGTCTTTCTTTAATACCCGTAATGGACTGCATAACCTGCTGAGAATTGTTCTGGTTATCCCAGAACCCCGGTTCAAGCAATTTTTGCTCTAAAACCGCTATTTCCTGCTCCTTTTTCTCAAAGTCAAAGGGAACCCCTTAATTCTTCGATTCGCTTACCCAGGCTTGATAATTCCCGGGCCATTTCCATAAACAAATTTTTCACCTTACTTTGTTAAAAAATCAACTGGCGGATCTACCGCAGCATTTCTTATACTTTTTGCCGCTGCCGCAGGGACAGGGATCGTTTCGCCCGATCCTGTTTTCACGCCGGACCGGCCGTTTTGGTTCATCTTCCTCGTACCGGTTTTCAACAGTCTTGCGTTTCGGCTGCTCTTGCGGCTGGACTATACTAAACCTGAAAATATACCTGACAACATCCTCCTGGATACTGCTGATCATACCCTGGAACATTTCGTAACCTTCAAACTTGTACTCGATGAGGGGGTCTTTCTGTCCGTATGCGCGCAGCCCGATACCCTCGCGCAGCTGGTCCATTGCATCCAAGTGATCCATCCACTTGTTATCGACAACCCGCAATAAAAGCACCCGCTCGAGTTCGCGCATCGTCTCGCTGCCCAACTCTTCTTCCTTGGCGTCGTATGCTTTCAGCGCCATTTCCTCCAGGTCGTCTTTGAGTGACTGCCGGCCGGACTCTTCAAAATCTTCCAGGTTAATTTTTTGCTTAAAGCCGAACAGTTGTTCTGCCTGGTTAAAAAGCCCCTGTAAATCCCACTCTTCCTCGTGCACTCCTTCGGGGCAGTATGTCGTGACCAGTCTGTCTATGGTACCGGTAATCATCTCCTGAATATTTTCCTTCAGGTTATCGGATGTGAGCACCTGCCTGCGCTGCTCGTAAATGACTTCCCGCTGTTGGTTCATTACATCATCATATTCAAGCACGTGCTTGCGCATCTCAAAGTTCCGGTTTTCAACCCGTTTCTGGGCTGTTTCAATTGAACGGCTGACAATGTTATGTTCAATCGGCACATCATCCTCAAGCCCCAGCCGGTCCATGATCCCCGCGATATTGTCGGAACCGAACATACGCATCAGGTCATCTTCCAAAGAAATGCAAAATTGGGTTGCGCCGGGATCTCCCTGACGGCCTGTACGGCCCCGCAGCTGGTTGTCAATCCGTCTGCTCTCATGGCGTTCAGTCCCGATAATATGCAGTCCCCCGAGTTCAACGACCTTTTTATGTTCCTCAAGGGTTTCTTTTTTATACTTTTCCATGAGTTTCTCAGACTCTTTGACCAGGGTATCCGGATCGGAATCTTTGTCTTTTAAATCATTTTGAATTAGAAAATCGGGATTGCCTCCCAAAAGGATATCCGTGCCGCGGCCGGCCATATTGGTAGCAATGGTAACCGTATTCAAACGTCCGGCCTGGGCTACGATTTCGGCCTCTTTTTCGTGGTACTTTGCGTTGAGGACATTATGGGGGACTCCCGATCTTTTCAGCATCTGGCTGATTACTTCGGATTTTTCAATCGAGACGGTACCCACAAGAACCGGCTGTCCCGTTTTATGCCGCCGTGCAATTTCATCAACTACCGCTTTGAACTTGGCCTGTTCGGTTTTAAAAACCACATCCGGCATATCCCGGCGGATCATGGGCATATGAGTGGGGACTACAATCACATCAAGTTTGTAAATCTTTCTGAATTCATCTTCCTCGGTTGCAGCCGTGCCGGTCATGCCGGCAAGCTTTTCATACATGCGGAAGTAGTTCTGGAAGGTAATTGTAGCCAGGGTCTGGGACTCGTGCTCAATCCGGACCCCTTCCTTGGCTTCGATAGCCTGGTGCAGCCCTTCGCTGTACCGTCGTCCAAACATCAAACGTCCGGTAAACTCGTCAACAATGATCACCTGGCCGTCCTTGATCACGTAGTCCCTGTCTCTTTTCATCAGCGCGTGCGCTTTCAGCGCCTGCTGCATATGGTGAGTCAGTTCCGTGTGCTGATCGTCGTAGAGGTTATCCACTTTGAGCATTTTTTCGGCAAGGGTTACGCCTTCTTCGGTAAGAGCAACAGTGTGCGACTTTTCGTCAACCGTGTAATCCCTGTCTTTGACCAGGCGCGGCACCAGCCGGGCAAAATTGAAATACAGATCGGTGGGTTTATCGGCCTGGCCCGAGATAATCAAGGGAGTCCTGGCCTCGTCTACGAGAATACTGTCAACTTCGTCCACAATGGCATAGTTGAGTTCTCTTTGGACCATCTGGTCGGCGTTTGTGGACATGTTGTCCCTGAGATAATCAAAACCAAATTCGTTGTTCGTACCGTAAACAACATCGGAAGCGTAAGCGCTTCTACGCTCGTCAAAATTCAAACCATGCACAACAAGGCCGACCGAAAGGCCTAAAAACGTATAGATTTTACCCATCCACTCGCTGTCACGTTTGGCCAGGTAATCGTTGACGGTTATAACATGCACGCCCTCCCCGGTGAGCGCGTTGAGATAAACGGGCAGAGTAGCCACAAGTGTTTTTCCTTCACCAGTTTTCATTTCCGCTATTCTTCCCTGGTGCAAAACAATACCGCCCATCAACTGCACGTCGAAATGGCGCATGTTTAAAACGCGCAGGCTGACCTCCCTGACTACCGCAAAAGCCTCGGGGAGCAGATCATCCAGTGTTTCACCCTGATCCAGGCGGTTCTTGAATTCTGCCGTCTTATTTTTTAGTTCTGAATCGGGAAGCGCCAGTAATTTAGCTTCGTAGGAGTTGATCTTGTCAACAATTTTCTGCATCCGCTTAATTTCCTTGGAATTGTCATCCAACAAATTCCTGAGTATGTTAAGCAAGAAAATCACCTTCTTAAATGAAGAGGAACCCCCTGGTTCCTCCTTTACTGGCTACAATTGTATCATTTTTAAACAAGAACTGCAAGATCTCTAAAACTCCGGTTCGATCAAACCGTAATTGCCATCCTTGCGTTTGTACAAAACATTAACTTGATCCGTCTGTGAATTTGAAAATACAAAAAAGCTGTGTCCGAGCAGATTCATCTGCAGCACTGCTTCATCTACCGCCATCGGTTTAATTGCAAAGCGTTTTGTGCGCACTATCTGGGGGTAGTCGTAATCTGCAAGCAGTTCATCAGGTGTTTCCCCGACAGCTTTGCTAAGGCGCTTGACAAGCCTCCCCTTATGTTTTTGAACCTGTTTCTCCAGCTTTTCCACTACCAGGTCAACAGAAGCATACATGTCCGGCGTGGATTCCTCACCACGCAAAATTATACCGTTTACCGGGATTGTTACCTCAACACGGTGAAAGCCTCTTTCAACTGCAAGTGTCACCTGTGCTTCACGGATGTTATCCAAATACTTTTCCACTTTGCCAACTCGTTTAGTAATATAATCCTTCAAAGCCTCGGTAACCTCGACATTCCTGCCCCTCACCTGAATGTTCACGCAACATCCACCTCCTGTATTTCCCAAGATATATTATTCCCGCCAGACCTCCGCCGCAAAACAAAAATCCCCAGCCCCGCTTTTTTCAGGACTGGGGAACTTAGTTACGCTCTGACTACATTTGCTGCCTGAGGTCCACGGGCACCTTCGACTATATCGAATTCCACCGCTTGACCTTCCTGGAGGGTTTTGAAACCTTCCTCCTGGATGGCCGAATAGTGTACAAAGACATCTCCGCCATCTTCCCTCTCAATAAAGCCATAACCTTTTTCTGCACTAAACCATTTTACTTTACCTTGCCAGACTCTTTCCTCCTAAAAATTTAAATCCTATAGCCTTTTAGACTACTTACGGTGTATGTTAACATACCAGTAAAATCGTGTCAAGCAGTCATGCGCCAAATAAGACAGGCATGGTAACTTTAAGCAAAAGCGGTTTATATAAGATTAACCGCCAATCATTTTTACGACCTCTTCAACTATTTTGGGCAGTATTTCTCCGGTCTTAGAGTGAAAAACAAGGTCGGCTGCGTGATCCATGGGAGTTGGAGCCATATTGATAATGATCAGCCTGGCGCCGGCGCCCTGCGCATACTGCGGCATATAAGCGGCAGGATAAACAACAAGCGACGAACCTAAAGAAAGCATCAAATCACAGCTCTGCGCCCTGTATTCCGCCTCAGCCATTTCCTTTGCCGGCATCGCCTGACCGAAAGATATGGTCGCTTCTTTCAAAAGCCCCCCGCAGCTTTTACAGACCGGCGCGATGATTTCTTCTTTTTCTTCCAGAAGCGCCTGGATGTCGTCCCTTGAATAGCTTTCATGGCATTTCAGGCAGTTTACAAAAGCGCTCGTGCCGTGAATCTCAATGACTTTTTCCGCAGAGCTGCCCGCTTTATGGTGCAGCCGGTCTATGTTTTGAGTTACGATGCAATCGAGTTTGCCTATCTTCTCCAGTTCGGCCAGGGCCAGGTGAGTCGGGTTCGGCCTGGCGTCCCTTAGAACAGGATAGGTCACCCTGCTGCGCAGCCAATATTGTTTACGGGCCTCTTCACTGGCCAGAAAGTCCTGAAAATAGACAGGCTGGTATTTTTCCCAGATGCCTCCCGGACTGCGGAAATCGGGGATCCCGGACTCTGTGCTTACACCGGCGCCTGTAAAGGCCACCACCTTTTTCGCTTTGCTGATTAGTTCCGCCGCTGCGGCAATATTATTCATTTCGTCCAAAATCATTCACCTGCTTATAAATATTATGAATCCAGACCTTTCCTGATAAGACATTCTAACATTTAGCGGATACAAGCTCAATAAAATGTTTGTGAAAACCTTCACATATGTTAAAAACCCACCCTTTTACAGGTAGGTTTTCATAATTTGGTGCGGCAGAAGGGACTTGAACCCCCACGAGCGTATTGCCCATAAGAACCTGAATCTTACGCGTCTGCCAATTCCGCCACTGCCGCATGTATTCAATTAAATCAAGGGCTAAGAAGAATTATAACATCCCTTAATGATGAGGTCAATAAGACTTCAGGATATCTTTTGGACACATGGGGACGGTTCTCTTGTGTCAAGATAAAATGCATGGTAGAATCTGAGAAAAAGGGGAAAAAGGGGAAAGGGGTAGAAGGAATGCCCAGGAAACCGAGAGAAAAGGGTGAAACAGGAATCTACCATGTTATAGTACGGGGAGTCGGTCAGCAGGATATTTTTCACGAAGAAGACGATTTTCACAGATACCTGGAAACCACAAAAAAGATATCGCTGGAAAGCGGGGTAAGCATACTCGGGTATTGCTTGATGACCAACCACGTCCATTTATTGTTACGAGAAAACAACGGTGACATATCAGTGTTTATGAAACGATTGGATGTAAGTTATGCCTATTGGTACAACTGGAAATACGAAAGAATTGGACACGTGTTTCAAGATCGCTTTAAGAGTGAATGCGTAGAGGACGACTTTTTTAGGAATGACATACGGATCGGAATATCCCGACGACTGAAGGAATTTCCCGAACTCACGAATGGGCGCCACACGCACGTGCTGAGTATTTGGGCATTCAGTATCCCTGAGTATTGCCCACCGCTTAATAATTTCTTTTAAGGAAGCACCTTCTGATTTGTTTTCTGCATAGTACCGATCAAACTCATGGAGATAGAATTCGCTCGTTTCATACTTCCATCCTAATAAATGCTTGAATTCCACGAAGGATTCTATATAAGGCGCCAGTCTGCTTACATATGCCTTTTCCGTCATTGTAACCCTCCCACCTTCATTGGAATGGCCGAGAGAGTTAATGCACAGTCACGCAGTTTTATAAAATTTCAGTCCGGGACAGACAGTTTGTCCTGGATAACGTGAAGAGGGTCTCATTATCAGACGAGAGGCTGATTGATGAAAATTACGGGAAATATAAAAATAGCGCTATAAACGAAACCATTAAAACAAATATTGATATAGAGGAATTTGCCTTGATAATTAATGATATGCGCAATCTTTTTGTCCATAAAGGTATTGATTGGGAATTCACCTTTTCTAACGGCAAGGAACATATTATGAATATTTTGGACTTCCCGCAGAAGCAGTACAGGGGATGGGTAAACCAGGAAAGGATCTATGACGTTAATCTTAAATACTCTGATTTTAGAATAATCTGTGTTAAGGGTTTAATCAACTTCGTACAAGAATATATTATAAGACTGAAACATAATGGAAGATGAGTTCGTCATTAAAAGGGCTGCGCCGGTTATGATGGGCATGTGCTCAAAGCTGCCGGTATTGACGAGGATCCTCTCTTATTGAAAAAGGAGGCTTATAGATGATTACATTGATTAAACAGTATTTATTATATTTAACACGTTGGCAGTTAAGTTCACCAATATTAGCATTATGTTTAATGTATTTACATTTTGGAGTTACCTGGAATACAGTTATAGCTAATCTTATTGGCGGGTTAATTTTCTTTTGGGTAGACAAATTTATATTTACATCAAAAGCTATGAACCCTCAATGGGAAGTAGCGGAAGATATTGTTTGCGCTGATTGCGGCAAGCGTTCCAGGGGTTACAGAATTGTCAGGGCAAAGGGGTATGATAAAACAAAAGACAAATTTCCGGAATATAGGTGTGAGAAGTGCAGCACAATCAAGTTTCAAAAACAAAAAGAACAGGGGATATTTTAAAGCGGCAGTACAAACCAGGACATCCGGTTGGTAAAAAATAATAGAAATTTTGTAACTACTCAGGCTAACGCCTGGGGCATAAAAAGAGGCAACTATAACCGAAACCGGGGTAATGTCCAACTATAAGACTTCATTGCAATTTGGGACAAAGGGATTACCCAGAAGAGCGTCCCGGA
>JBAZGB010000066.1:0-12345 GCA_041653135.1 Eubacteriales bacterium
GCTAATAAATTCCTTATAGGCCTGGGCCACCTCTTGGGCCGGCCCCTGCAACCTTGCCTCTCCATGGTCCAGCCATACCGCCATATCGCATAAATCCTCCACTTGCTTTGGCGCATGAGTCACTAAAATTATGGTCTTGCCTTGTTTCTGCATATCCCGGATGCGGGTCAGGCATTTTTCTTGAAAGGCCAAATCTCCTACCGTCAGTATTTCGTCAATAAGTAAAATATCCGGGTCCACGTGGACGGCCACGGCAAAACCTAAGCGCATGTACATGCCGGAGGAGTAGTTGCGCACGGGGTTATCAATAAAATCACCCAGTTCGGCAAATTCAACGATATCGTTTAGTCTTTCCTTAATTTCTTTTCTGGTAAAGCCCAAAATAGAGGCATTTAAATATATATTTTCCCGCCCGGTAAAGTCAGGGTGAAAGCCGGCCCCTAACTCTAAAAGGGTGGAAAGTTTTCCCCTTACCTTCACTTCCCCTTGAGTGGGATAAAGAATCCGGCTGATTATTTTTAACAGCGTGCTTTTGCCCGAACCGTTTCGCCCAATAAGACCGATGGTTTTTCCTTTGGGGACGGATAAATTTATATTTCTTAAGGCCCAGAATCCTTCTGTCCGCTGCCTTCCCCAAAAAATAATCCTTTCCTTTAGGGAGATGGTTTTGTCTTGATAAACCTGAAACTTCTTCCATAAATCTTTTATTTCCACCACATTAGCGTTAAAAAATTCATTTGCCACTATATCTCCTCCGCCACGGTCTTCTGAAACCGGCCAAAGGCAGCAAGGCTGATTATGACCAGAACAAGAAGCCCTAAAGTAAGGTAGCCCAAAACATCCCACTGGGGCCATTTCCCGGCGTAAAAAATACTCCGGTAGGCTTCAATTATTGGAGTAACAGGATTTAGATTAAAGATAAACTTTGCTTTTTGGGGGATGAGGTCTGCCGGGTAAAGCACCGGGGTTAAAAAGAACCAGGCCATCATTAAAACCCCCATAATGTGCTCTAAATCACGAAAATAAACGTTGGCTATGGCTACCAGAAAAGTTAAAGAAGCAACTAAAAGGGTTTCTACGATTAGTATGGCCGGAAAAGCAATTAAAGCCAGGGTGAGATCTACCTTAAATATAAGTAAAGCCGGGATTAAAATAAACAGGCTTAAAAGATAATTTACCAGGTTGGTCAATACCACCGAAAGGGGCAAAATCTCCCGGGGAAAGTAAATTTTTTTTATTAAAGAGCTGTTTTGCACCAAACTTGCCGCTCCTTGCAGGACAGAGGTTGCAAAATAATTCCAGGGAAGCAAGGCCACAAATAAAAACATGGCGTAGTTTTCGGTTTGCACTCTCATAACGAAAGAAAAAACCAGGCTATAAACAATCAGCATGAGCAGGGGGTTAAAAAAAGTCCAGAAAAACCCCAGCACCGAGCCTTTATACCGGGCCCGCAGTTCCTTGGCCACCAGGTTTTTCAACATTTCCCGATAGATATATACTTCCTTGATTTGTTGCCACACCTAAATGCTCCCGCCTTTCACCATGAGGACACCATAGAAATGGATCCATCGTCTCCCCTTCGGCCCATAGCCCACGCTTTAAGGGACGCTCGAACCCCGTCCCCATGGCTAGCTCCGTTTGCTTTGACTGAACGAGTTTAAAGTACCGGCAGTGTTTTTAACTGCTCAAAAGCATTACCGTAAGTCTTGTTAATATCGGACGCCTGATTTACCAGTTCTTTTGCTTCCTGGGTTTTCCCCTGCTTTTCTTTCACCAGCGCAAGCCAAACCAGGGCCTCGCCTTTGGCCTGCTCGTCTCCTGCAGCATTCTGGAGGTCCTTTTCTGCCTCCGGCAATTTACCGAGCAAATAAAATGCCTGCCCCGTGTATAAAGGATGAGATAAAAATTTGTAGTCCCGGCAGTTATGCTTCCATAACCAGACAAACCAGAATAGTACCGCTGCCAGAATTAAGACCCTCTGTTGCTCGGTGGCGAAGAAAAGCCCCCGGAAACAAGGAGGGAAAAAGAGCAGTATCGCCAATCCCCAGAAAGCCGCCTGGTAGGTCCACGGTTCATGTCTGGCAGTCACTGCCGCCACATCTGTTGTTTTTGCTTTTTTTTACTTCTTTAGATGTCACTTTCGGCATTTAACATAATACTCCTCATAAAATAGATTTTGCTTGCCTTCGTTTAAACTTTTGTAATCACTTGTTTTCTGCTTGTTTTTTCGCCAAGGGTTAATTTGTCTCCCGTACCTCTGTATCTTTTTGGCGCCTGCCTGAGTAAGGAGTATTTCTCCAATTTTCTACAAGATTCCTTCCGCCTTTGCTAAATTTTTACCTGTAAGATCTTGTAACAAAATTGTAACATTTCGAAAACGGTTTTGTCACAAAGTATGGGTATACTTTATTCAAACAAAAAGAAAGGAGGTGAAGAAATAATGGCTAAGAAATTACTTATAGTTCTGGCCGCCGTCTTGATAGTGGCCCTAGCCGTTCCCGCCCTGGCTGCCACCAATTCTGCCGTAACACCAAACCAGGCTGGCGGGAGCGCTAACCCTGCCTTAACTCAGGATCAGGCCCGTGAGATCACCGCCATCCACAAGCAAATTACGGAACTCAGAAAACAAATGGTGGATAAATACGTAAAATACGGGCAGTTGACATCTGAACAGGGCCAGCAAATTAAAGAGAGGATAAACTCCAGGGAACAATATTTCGAACAAAATCCCGGAGCCTTCGGACAGGGGAACTGTCCCCGCTTTTCCGGAGCCGGAAACGGTCCTTTCAATGGTGGTCAACGCGGTAGGGGGCCTGGCCCGGGAATGGGCATGATGGGAGGGTAGTAAACCTTTCATCCATTCACCTTTCATCCATTCACCTTCACCCTCTCCCTTCCAGGGAGAGGGAACTTTATTTTTTAGGGAGGCATGGCGCCGGCAGGCTGAAAGTAAAAATTGTTCCTTTCCCGGAACCGCTTTCCACCCGGATCGTCCCTTTATTATAGAATCGCTGATGGGCTAAGTAAAACGAATTTGAATACCGCGTCTGGATTAAGAATGGTTTATAGAGGCATACCCGGCCTGCACGGAGTGCATATTATGGCTATGGCATGGGAGGATGCGGTTCCGGAAACCGTTGAAAAAAGCGGCCTTTTTCCAAGGACTGCCAGGAAGAGTGATTAAAAGAAATTAACAGCCGAAGCTAAACTTCATCAAATACTTGTCCCGCGTAGATATATACAGTAAAATAGCGTTTAGAAGGTATAAGCAGTCGGGATCGGGGTGTTGTTATTGAAGGAGCAGGAAAAAGACGTATCTTTTAATCCGGTTTTTCCGGTTGAACTGTTCTCTTTTGGGAAGTTTTTTTCTCCACTTTGATTAATAATATTGACTTTACACGTTTCTGTTTGTGCGCGGTCGCCAAAGAACTCTGGGCAATGGGCAGCAGCCTTGAGTCGCTTTCCTTTTTGGAATGCAACAGGAGAGTTGCCAGCGCCCTGCTCTGGCTGACCGACCATGCCGGAAAAGTCGAAAAAGAAGAAAGCGGGGGATTGGAGCATACCTTCAAGATAACACACCAGGAACTGGGAGAACTCGCCAGCGTAAACCGAGTTACTGTAACCAATGTGCTTAAGGAACTGGAAAAAGAAAAAATAATCCTCAAGGGCTCAAAAACAATCATGATCCCGGCGGGCGGGAAACAAAAGCTCAAACGCTATATTAAAAACATCTGGATATGAAAAACTGCTGAATAAAGGGTTTTCCTTGTTGCCTCAGTTTTGGCGCACCATACACTTTTCTACAAATTCTTCAAGCGGCTTCGCTATTTCAAGAAGTTCTTCATCACTGTATGTTTCTTCCTCGAGGAATTTCGGATCCAGTAATTTTGAAGGAACAAATTTTTGCAGGATGTAAAGCTTTGCTCCTTTGATTATTCTCGATATTTCCAAAATATCTTCCGGGGTGAGTAAGGACTTTACAAGAGTTGTCCGGAATTCGTAACCCAACCCCGAATTGATGACTAGACTGATGCTCTGTTGGATCTTTGTCAGATCGACCAAAGAATTTGTGACATCCCAGTATTTATTGAAAGGCGCTTTAATGTCCATCGCCACATAGTCTACCAGCCCGAGCCCGATGGCATTTTTTAAAACGGAAGGCAGGCTTCCGTTAGTGTTCAGTTTGACTGGATAACCGATTTTTTTTACTTTTTCCAGAAAAGGAATGAGACCCGTCTGAATTGTTGGCTCGCCGCCGGTAACGACAACCCCGTCAAGTTTTCCCTGCCGCATCTTAAGGAAGTCCAATACTTCAAGTTCCGGTATAAAGGACTGGCGGGGAGCGGGTTTGATAAGCTCCGGGTTATGGCAGTACGGGCATTTAAAGTTACATCCCCTCGTAAAAACCACGGCGCAGATCCGGCCCGGATATTCAATCAGGGAAAACCTTGAATAGCCTCCGATTAGCATGCATTAAACCTTGAAAGGCTTTCGCAGGGCGAATTCCTCCTGCTTACCCTTGTTCCACTGGTTCAAGGGCCGCAGATAGCCGACAACGCGGGAGTAAACTTCACACTGGGTACCGCATTCCGGGCACTTTTTCTGTTCCCCGGAAAGGTAACCGTGTGAGGGACAGACGCTGAAGACAGGTGTAAAGGTAAAATAGGGAACATGATAATTTTCGCATATTTTGCGGATTAATTTTTTTGCAACCGCGGGGTCTTCGACACGTTCGCCAGCAAAAATGTGCAGAACGGTTCCTCCGGTATACTTCGACTGAATTTCATCCTGAAGATCGAGGGCTTCAAATACATCGTCGGTATAGTTGACCGGCAACTGGGTCGAGTTGGTGTAGAAGGGCTCGCCGCCGTTGATGAAGCTGTCCTCATTTGCGCACATTATCTGGGGGAACTTATCCTTGTCTTTTCTGGCCAGACGGTAACTGGTTCCCTCGGCGGGTGTCGCTTCCAGGTTGTAGTTGTTTTGCGTCTCCTGCTGAAATTCTATAAGCTTGCTTCTCATAAAGTCAAGCGCCAGGCAGGAAAATTTTTGCCCGGCAGGGCTGGCGATGTTTTTCCCCAGCAAGTTCAGGCAGGCTTCGTTCATACCCAGCAGCCCTATAGTCGCAAAATGGTTTTTCCAGTAGGCGCCCATGTGCTCTTTGATATTTATGAGGTAATACTTTGCATAGGGGTAAAGGTTGCCCTCGGTCAGCCTTTCCAGGACTTTTCTTTTTATTTCCAGCGCCTGCTTGGCCAGGACCATAAGGGGTTCGAGCCTGACAAAAAAATCATGCTCGTCTTTGGACAGGAAGGCCAGCCTGGGCATGTTCAGTGTTACAACCCCGATGGAACCGGTAAGCGGGTTGGAGCCGAAAAGGCCGCCGCCTTTTTTTTCCAGGGACCTGTTGTCTATGCGCAGGCGGCAGCACATGCTTCTTGCGTCTTCCGGGTTCATATCGGAATTTATAAAGTTTGAAAAATAGGGAACACCGTACTTGGCTGTAACTTCCCAGAGGATGTTTAAGTCTGTGTTGTCCCAGTTAAAGTCCTTGCTGATATTATAGGTGGGGATCGGGAAAGTAAACACCCTTCCCCTGGCGTCTCCCTCCAGCATTACCTCCAGGAAGGCCTTGTTAAACATGTCCATTTCCTTCTGGAAGTCTTTGTAGGTGTCATCCTGCATTTTGCCGCCGATGATCACCGGTTGGTCCAAGAAATACTTGGGTACGGTAAGATCAAGGGTTACATTGGTGAAGGGCGTCTGAAACCCCACCCTGGTGGGCACGTTTATATTGAAGATGAATTCCTGCAGCGCCTGTTTAACCTCAGTATAGCTAAGTTTGTCGTATCTGATGAAAGGGCTCAAAAGCGTGTCCAGGTTTGAGAACGCCTGCGCGCCGGCCGCTTCCCCCTGGAGGGTGTAGAAAAAGTTGACAATTTGCCCCAGAGCGCTCCGGAAGTGTCTGGCGGGTTTGCTCTCCACTTTTCCGGAAACCCCCTTGAAGCCCTCAACCAGCAGGTCGAAAAGATCCCATCCCACGCAATAAACGCTGAGTATGTTTAAATCATGAATGTGAAAATCGCCGCTTATGTGAGCGTCCCTTATTTCCGCGGGGTAAATTTTATTGAGCCAGTATATCTGGCTGATTTCTGACGAGATGTAGTTGTTTAAGCCCTGCAATGAAAAGGCCATGTTTGAGTTCTCGTTGACCTGCCAGTCCAGTTTCTGAAGGTATTGGTCGACCAGGTCTACATTGGATTTACCCACGATTTCTCTTATCCTGGCGTGCTGCTCGCGGTAAATAATGTACGCCTTGGCTGTTTTGCGGTAAGGCGAAGAGAGCAGAACTTCCTCCACAATGTCCTGAATCTCTTCAACGGTCGGCGTTTTCCGGGGAATAAGCTGTTCTGCGAGACTGAGGACCTTTAAAGTTATCATTCTGGCTATTTTATCATCAAATTCTCCCGTCGCTTTGCCTGCCTTGGCTATTGCGTCGGTGATTTTTTTGGCGTCAAATTTGACAATCCGGTTATCCCTTTTCCTTATTCTCTTAAACATCTGCACCTGTCCTTTGTCAGATAATCACAAGATACTGCGTCCAATTTAATCCTTAAATTAAAAATGATTGACAGATACAATAATATACTAAAGAATATTGTGTTGTAAATAACTTGATCTTGCCTCGCAGGCGACGGCTGTCCTCTTGAGCGGCCTTGTTTTTCCGGCCTCCCGGAGGTTTTATCTTTGTACTCACGTTCTATAAAGAGGCTGGCTGATGCCGGGGAACCGGCCCAAAATTACGTTTTCTTGGGGGTGCAAATTTGATCTTAAAATACAGGGGAAAATACAGGGGGACGGTTCTCGCGTATTTGTCTGCGGCTGTTTTTCGAAAACATAAGCTTTCTTTTTAGGATCCGGGTTTCACCTCGTGCATGCCTTCCGCGAGATATTTTTTAGCCAGATCAACATAGATCTGTTTTCCCCATGTCCAATGCTCAATATCCTTTTCCGCCACTTTCCGGGCTACCCTGGCCGGATTTCCAGCTACCACAACCCCGTCGGGAATTGTCTGCTCCATCTTGACTATCGCCCCCTCGGCAACAATAGTCCACCTGCCGATTTTAGACCTGATGCTTGTTACTGCTCCCATTCCAATCACGGCGTAATCATCTACCAACTGGGAATGAATTACCGCGCCGTGGCCCAAAGTCACATGTTCCCCGATTTTGCAAGCCTGTTTTGGGGGAGCGTGGATAATTACACCTTCCTCAACCGCCGTTCCCGAGCCTATTTCAATACTTCCGTAATCTCCCCGGATAATCACTCCGTGGCCTATGTAGCAGTTGTCCCCGATCTTCACGTTGCCGATTACCAGGGCATGCTCGCTCACATATGTATCTTTGCCTATTTCAGGCCGCCTGCCGTCAAAACTGTAGAACACATCCAACCCCTCCTGAATGGCTATTTCTGTATCTATCCTTTAAAACAATAAAACAGGCACTATTTTATGTCAACAGGCAATAAATAATGCGAAATCTACTTCATCTTTTGGTTAATCATTAAAAAGAAGTATTATCGACAATATATTCCTGGGGAAGCATGTGGGGAAGCAGGGAAGCATGGGGACGGAGCGACCGAGCAAGGTCGTGACATAAAGCGGGTGGGAAGCCCGCCGAGGAAAGTCTGGCCAACACCTCGTAGTCAGTCTTGGAGCAGGTCAGGAAACTGGCCTGTTTAAGCGTAGGCGGGCAAGGTAACGGGCCGAAAGCCACAAGGTTGAAGGGATTGAGCCCCGAAAATGTTACTTTGAGGAGGCCGATGCTTTCGTCCCAGCAGAAGGCAGCGTCTCAGCGGACGTTATTGGCAAGACCGTTGGGAATCCTCCGGGGTCAAAGATCTCGGCACGTTACACATAATTAGATCACGGCAACTCGGGAGACCTGCCGCTCTTCCGTAAGGGAGCATGGCCGACAAGCGATACAAAGCAAGAGAGCCAAACGGTTGGCAGGGAGTCGGATCGCCGCATAGTACTGATGAAACGGGGTAACGCTCGTGGAGGAAAGGCGTTGCGACGTATCATAGTCCTAGTCAAAGAAACATTATCCCACCGGAGGGGAAAACACAGTGGAAACGGAATTGGCAAGGATAGCCGAACGAGCAAGACAAAACAAAAAGTTCAAATTTCAAACACTGGCGCATCTCATCAATGAAGAAACGCTGATCGCCGCTCATGAAAATATGGACGGAAAGAAAGCTCCTGGAATTGATGGAGTAACCAAAACGAGCTATAGCGAAAACCTGAAGGCAAACATAGCGGATCTGGTAGATCGGATGAAAAGACAAGCCTATAAACCGCAAACCGTCAGGCGTGTGTTTATCCCCAAGCCAGGTTCAGATAAAATGCGGCCACTCGGAGTACCGGCTTACGAGGATAAGCTCGTGCAGGCGGTAATAGTCAGGATACTGAACGCCATCTATGAGCAGGACTTTCTGGGATTTTCATACGGCTTTCGACCGGGGCGATGTGCACACGACGCCTTGAAGCACCTGAACAACCTCATCGGAGAACAGCGGGTTAACTACATCGTGGATGCGGACATCAAGGGATTCTTCGACCACGTGGACCACATTTGGACGATGGAATTCCTAAAAGAACGGATAGCGGATACGAGCTTGCTGCGTCTTATTGCCCAATTCTTGAAAGCAGGTGTTATGGAAGCTGGAATCAAGTATGATGCCCCGGAAGGGACGCCGCAAGGGGGGTTATGCAAAGAAATCCGTTATGCAAAGCAAACTTCGCAAAGCCTTTAAAAATGCCAGACCGTACTCCATTTGCTTTGCATAATATCTGGCTTACGCCAGATCGGACAGCCAGGCAAGGAGAGCCTGAACTCTGCTCCAGTCCGGCAGATCGCTTTCAATTAAATCCGGATAAGCGTTTTCGATGGCTTTTCGCTTGGTTTCCGTAAAAACATATACGCCAGAAGGCCTTTAGCACCTGCAACTGCCCCGGCCGCAGATCCGTCACCGCCGGCAAGCCTCTCCAGGCCATGCCCAAGGGGAAATTCTCCAACGATTTTCTGGCCCATATTTTGCACCGGATGGCCATGATCATGCGGATGCAGGGACTGGCTATCAGCGAGGGTACCTTGACGGGCATATTCCAGAAACCAACACCGCTCTTGGAGACCCTTGGAGTACCGGGCGCCGGGTGCAGAATCTGCATCTGGTTGTCGATAACTCCCGCTTTCTAATCCTGCCTTGGGTGCAGTGTAAACACCTTGCCTCTAAGATCCTGTCTCTCTGCGCCAGAAGGTTGCCTATCGACTGGCAGGAGGTCTATGGCTACAAGCCGGTGCTCATAGAGACTTTTGTTGAGAAGGATCGTTTTGCCGGTACCTGTTACAGGGCGGCCAACTGGCTCTTCGTAGGTTCCACCCAGGGCCGGGGTAAGCTGGATCGGTTTAAAAAATACAAGCTGCCGGTTAAGGACATCTACCTCTACCCTCTCGTTAAGAACTTCCGCATGTTTCTGGTGTGATCTTTTTGCCTATAATGTTCGGCGCCTTTTTCGAGGGGGCGCCTTTTTTTGTTAGGATCTCCAATGATGGGACTCGTTTACTGAATACTTACTGGCTCCCCTTGGTTGTTGCTCCTGGCCATTAAATTGAGCATCCCTAACCTAAATATCCCTAAAATATCCCGCATAAATTACGTTGCCTTTTCCAGCGTCTCCTCCAGGAAACTCATCAGCAGGGCGTGTTCGGATTGATTGAGTTCAGCCAGGTTGGCCTGGAATTTGTCCATATAGCTGACAATCTGGGATAGCAGCGGAAACTGGTTGGCTGTTTTCAACATGCTGCCCATGACGGCGCCGGCAAATATGGCCAGTCCTGTTTCCGCCTTGATCGTATTCATCACCACATTTTTAACCAGCCCGACGCTCTTTTCACTAATGGTTTGCAGTTGCGCGATCAAAAGAACTATCATGTATGCACTGAAAATCAGGGGGCTTTCCAGACCGGGCAATTCAGCCATCAGTTGTTCAACCAGTTCCTTAGGATTGGCTTTTTTCAGTTTTTCACACAGAGACAATAATCTTTTATTGACTTGTTGCCATTCCTTAACAGGAATCTTCTCCTTCAAGGCTTTCCCGGACAAAACCAGATTAGCCAGGTGGGTGGGCGCGAAGAACACCATCGCCCGGCCGGGAAATTTTTCTCCCTGGTTAACTTCGTATTGGCTGGCCAAAAGGCCTTCCTTTTCCAACGTTTTCATCATCTCATAAGCACTCCACTTGCTGACTTTCATCAGTTCGGCCACACGCGCATAATGTACCGGCAGGTTGGTTGTATCGTAAAACTGTTTAATATTTTGCAGGAAGTCTATTCGTCGCCGGGTGATGTGCATTATATTCTCCCTCCCTCAAGTTAGTTATTTCTGTCACTTCATATTATCATCCTTTGTGTACCTGCCAGTCAAAGGCTTTAAAACACTGTAACATTTGCGCGAAACGAAGATTGTTTTCAGATCAGGATACGATCTTCGATGCTTGCCGGTACCGCATCTCCGCAACTGTTTTCGCCCAGGCCGCCGCCCGCTGATCCAGAAATTCGCCCACGTCCCCTTTCAGCACGTCGCCAGCGCCGTCGTGGGTGGGCCTGGCTCCGCTTTCCACCACAATGTCCCGGAGCGCGAAAGGCACATCGATAATGGGGCAGGGCCGCAGATAGTCGCCGCAGAAAGGCTGCCTTTTTTGGTAGGCGGCAAACAATGGTGAGCGCAAAACTTCTTCCAGACTGTGATCATTGATGTTGTGAGTGGAAAAGTGCACAAAGGCACATGGCTCCACCGCGCCGCTGGCAGCCACGTGAAAGTACCGCCTCCCGCCGGCGATGCACCCCTGAGTCAGTTCCCCGTCGTTCCAGAAATCGACCAGCATGAAGGGCTTATCCCTGCGAATGGCGGGAACGCGCATCGTCATGTAGGACCGCTGCTCCGGTGTCAGCATCAGGTCCGGGTTAGGGTTGCGGCCGATGGGGATGTAATGGAAGATCCAGCCGTACCTGACCCCTTCCTCCACCAGGTAGTCTACAAAATCGTCGGAGGTGATTTCCTCTACGTTCTCCAGGTTGGCGGTGAGGGACACGCCGAAGACAGCTCCCCGCTCCCGCAGCCGGTCCATGGCGGCGGTCACCTTTTTGAATACCCCCGGCCCCCGCCGGCGGTCGGTTCTTTCCTCCCAGCCTTCCAGGCTGAAAGCCGGGGACAGGTTGCCCACCTCCATGATCTGGTCCGCTACCCGGTCATCGATCCTGGTACCGTTGGTATACAACATAAAGGCCATATCACTGTGCTTAGCGGCCAGGTCGAACAGACGCGGGTACATGAACGGCTCTCCGCCGGTCATCACGATCCAGTAAATCCCCAATTCCTTGGCCTCACTGCAGAGGCGGTCCAGACGCTCATATTCCAGTTCGTCATGCTTGGCGTAGGCGCCGGCCCAGCAGCCTTCGCACCGCAGATTACAGACGCTGGTAGGAGACACCACAATAGTATGGGGTACGTTGAATCCCATGGTTTCTGATAAATGCGACTGCCTGGGCACACCCATTAGCATTGAATTGATAAAAAAGTTGTATAGTAGCCGCTGCAGTATGTTGGGATGAGTATCCTTCAATACCCCCTCCGTCAGTTGTCGTACTGCCGGGTTGTCAATAATCGCCTTTTCTAATGCAGTCACCTTTTGCTTATGGTCTTCCTGCCGGGCTATAAGCTTACCAAGTCTGAGCAGTTGCTCAAGGTGACGGACCGGGTCCCTGCTAAGGTAGCTTAACAGCTCCCGTAATACTTTCTCCCCTACGTACCGCTTGGCAAATTCCAGGTTAGCCCCCCACTTTTTCATCATTGCAAACCTCCCTCTACGTCTACGCTGTTTTGGTTGACATGGAGCTTCCTAGATATATACTTCCCTTCAAACCATTTCCCGTTCACCTCCCGTGCCGGTATTTACCCTTTTCTCGCGCTATTCGTCTTGATTGAAATCGGTTATTCACGTTAGCCCGCAATATTGCTACCAGGTTCCATTACCCACTTCCCATTACTTCTCTTTCTCGACCAGTTTGATTTCCGGTTCTTCCGGCAAAGTCCCCTGTTTCAGTAAGGCGTTAATCTGTTCAGCCACCTGCCGTCCTACAGCTTCACCTGCCTGGATACACTCCCGGACCCGGTGAAACTCGTACCACCTAACGTTTTCCACCGCCGGCCTCAACAGCCAGTAATGCACGGTGGGAGTTGCCGGCGAGGAAATCTTGATGTAACGGTCGTGCAGTTCCAGTGAAC
>JBAZGB010000067.1:0-12141 GCA_041653135.1 Eubacteriales bacterium
ATTAAATAGCGGGAATTGTTTGTAATTAGGCTGAGACTCCGCATCCTCTCACATTTGTCCCATCCGATAAAGTTGTCCCTCTCCCGGCAAGACCATGCGGCGGAACTGAACAGAAGACAGGACAGAGGCCTTCCGTCATTGCTGTATATCATATATTTCATGTTCTCGCCTATAGCCCGGTCATAATGAAGATAGTAACATATCTCTGCAGAAAACGTCTTTCAAATGCCCGTTTGGACTCTGCCAACCCCATAACCTACATATGTGCTTTGAGATCATAGTCCGATTCCATGTGGGGTTTTCGGCAATAACATTCCTTACCTGCTCCACTCCGTAAAAAAAGAAATCGGTTTCCGATTCCCTCCTTTTTCGTGGATTTCGATTAGTTTTGTTTGACTACCCTCTGGACAGTAACGACTATCCCATTGACAATTTCAGAAATTTTTTGTTATCAATGGTGGATATTACAAAAAGGTGCTATAATGGGCCTGTATGTTCTTGGACAACCAGGTGAAAAAAGTGAACGTTGAGCAGGAAATAAGCCTGACCATCGGTGAGAACTTACGTAGAGTAAAAGAGAAAATAGAGCTTGCCGCGAGGAAAGCCGGCCGGGATCCCGCATCCGTTAAGCTGATCGCCGTAACCAAAACAGTTCCGGCAGATTTAATTAAGCATGCCATCAGAGCAGGTGTCACCGCCCTGGGGGAAAACAAGGCACAGGAAATGCTCTTCAAACAGCCGCTTTTACCGCCCGATCTGGAATGGCACTTTATCGGGCGCCTGCAGAGCAATAAAGTTAAGAGCGTTGTCGGAAAAGTCAGCCTTATACACTCCCTGGACAGCTGGAAACTGGCTCTGGCAATAAATGACTTTGCCTTAAAGACCGACAGACAGGTGATGGTTTTAATCCAGGTTAATATAGCCGGGGAGGCTTCAAAGCAGGGTTTGCCCCCTGCTGAAGCAGTTGATTTTGTAGAAGAAGTTGTAACGCTCAAAGGGCTGAAAATACGGGGCCTGATGACGATAGCTCCTGAAACGGCAAATCCCGAACAGGTCAGGCCTGTTTTTCGTGATTTGCGGCTTCTGGCCGGGCGGTTAAAAAATAACCTGCCCGGTGTTGATCTGGGATATCTTTCTATGGGCATGAGCAGCGATTTTATGGTGGCTGTTGAAGAAGGGGCCAATATGCTGCGTCTGGGAACGGCAATCTTTGGCCCGAGAAATAAATAGGAAAGGAGGATAACATGGCCATAAAGTTAGTGGACAAGATGTTGGATTTGTTTGGTTTTGAGGGCGAGTCCGCTGATGACGAGGAAAGGGTCCAGGATGAACATAACCGTGATGAAGACGGGTTTGCCGCGCAGCCCAGACGAAAAGGCCAGGTAGTAAGCATAAATGCAAAGCGGCAGGTCAGGGTTATTGTCGTCGAACCGAGGGTATACGACGACGTCCAGAACTTCGCCGATCACTTAAAAAACCACCGGCCTGTAATAATCAACCTGGAAAAGGCTAATCCTGAACTTGCCAGGCGTGTGATTGATTTTATGAGCGGGGCGACATACGCCCTGAATGGCTTAACGCGCAAAGTCGGAAACAGCATCTTTCTTTTTGCCCCGAGCAATGTAGGAATTGACTCTGATCTAAAGGAAGAAGCCAGGGCACGGGATCAAGGTCCTTTTTCATGGATGCGTCAGGAATAATCATAAATTTTTTTAAGGAGCGGCTCTATTGTCTCTACATAATGTAAAAATTGGTTTCCTGGGGGGAGGAGCCATGGCCGAAGCGTTATTATCCGGCCTAATCAAAAGCGGCCTGGCTCCGGGTAGTCTTTATGTCAGCGATATCAGAGGGGAAAGGCTGGATTACCTGTCTTCCGTATTAAAAGTCAACCCGGTTGACGACAACTGCCGTTTAGCTGCGCAGGCGGATATTCTGGTTATTGCTGTCAAGCCGTCCGTGGTAGGCAGGGTAATGTCTGAAATAAACAGTTCCTTAGCGGCAGGGTGCACTTTAATGTCTATTGCCGCCGGGGTACCCATAAAATATATAGAAAGCTTTCTTGAAGCCCCGTTTGGGGTGATCAGGGTTATGCCCAACGCGCCGTGCCTCGTTGGGGAAGGGGCCTGCGCCGTCAGTTCCGGGACACATGCCACTGCTGCCGACAGGGAGCGGGCGGCAGCCATTTTTTCCGCAGTTGGAAGAACGGCGGAGGTGCCCGAAGAATTAATGGACGCTGTAACAGGCTTAAGCGGCAGCGGGCCAGCCTATATGTTTCTGATCCTGGAAGCGCTCTGCGACGCCGGGGTCAGGGAGGGCATGTCCAGGGACGTTTCTCTTTTTTTAAGCGCCCAGACCATGCTTGGCGCTGCAAAAATGGTCTTAGAAAGAAGCGAACATCCCGCCGTGCTTAAAAATATGGTAACCTCACCGGCGGGGACTACCGCTGAAGGACTTCTGGCCCTGGAAAAAAGGGGCCTGCGTTATGCCTTGATGAAGGCAGTGGATAAAGCTGCCCGGCGTTCCAGTGAGATTTCCGGCAGCTTGAAATAGAGGTGTTCTATGAGTATTGATTCAATTATCAGCAATGTCTTTTATATTTACTACCTGCTGATTATCGCACGTATTTTTTTGTCTTTTATTCCACATAACCCTTATAATCCGGTAATCAAGTTTATCTATGAGGTAACTGAACCGTGGCTGAGCATCTTCAGGCGCTTTATCCCCCCCATTGGCATGATCGACATTTCCCCTATAGTAGCAATTTTTGCTTTAGATATTGTCAAGTGGATTTTGTTTAAGATTTTTTAGTTTATAGTATTTTTTTCCAGGGGGCAAGGGAACTTGATTACTGCAGGTATTGACGTCGGCTCAACAACCACTAAAGCTGTTATTGTGGCAGACGGTTTATGGAGCGGAGACGCCCTGGCGCCCACAGGTATTAATAACCGGGCCAGTGCAGAGGAATCACTGGAAAAGGCTCTCGCGAAAGCTCAAATTTCTTCCGGTCAGGTCAACCGGATTGTGACCACAGGTTACGGGAGGGCCAATATACCGTTTGCCGATAAGCAGGTGACGGAAATTACCTGTCACGGCCGCGGCGCGCACAGCCTTGTCCCGGGCCTTCGCACGGTGATTGATGTGGGCGGGCAGGACAGCAAAGTAATCTGCCTTGATTCCCAGGGACGTGTTGTAGATTTCGTAATGAATGACAAATGCGCGGCCGGTACGGGCAGGTTTTTGGAAGTCATGGCCCGAGCATTGGAAAGCGACCTGGAAGATATGGTGGCTCAGGCCAGGCGGGGAACCGGACAGGTCCCGATCAGCAGTACCTGTACAGTCTTTGCCGAATCGGAAGTTATTTCCCACCTTGCCTCGGGAAGGCCCAAAGATGAAATTATCCGCGGGCTTTTCAAGGCTGTTGTCAACCGCCTTGAAGGAATGGCCCTGCGTTTGAATGTCCAGCCGGAGATTGCCATGACGGGCGGTGTGGCTTTAAATGCCGCCGTAGTTGAAATTTTAAGCCGTGTTCTTGGACAGGCCGTCCATGTTCCGGAAAAAGCTCAGCTGGTTGGGGCATACGGGGCTGCCTTGATTGCCGCGGAAAAATAAAATATCCTGGAAGCGTTTGTGTAAATGCATATGCTGCGTTATGAAGGCAATGATTTAATTATAAAAATCTACGTCCAGCCCAGAGCCGCAAAAAATGAGCTGGCGGGTTATTTCCAGGATGCTTTAAAAATTCGTTTAAGCGCAGTCCCTGTTGATGGGGAGGCTAACGAAGCCTGCCGGGTTTTCCTGGCGGAAAAGCTGGGCATCTCCAAATCGAGGGTGAAAATTATCAGCGGACTGACCAGCCGCCACAAACAGGTTAAAATATCAGGCTTCACGGATTCCCGGTTCAAGGAAATCCTCTCCCGGGAGGGAATCTGACCCCCGGCAAGAATCCAAAATTTATTCAACCAGGGAAAGATATTCTTCCCACTTCATAATTTTAAAATATTCCCCCAAAGGACTCTTTCTGTACGTGTTCAGGCAAGCGTCGTGGTCTGCGAGAGGGAAAGCTGTGCAGCAGTCTTCCAGGATAACGCTTTTAAAACCGTAGGCAAAGGCGTCGAAGGCCGTCAGCAGGACGCAGTACGGAGTGGTTATCCCGGCAACCGCAACCCTTTCCACCCCATTGTCCCGCAGGGTGATGTCCAGGTCTGTTTTAAAAAATGAACTCATCCGGCGCTTTTCCAGAACAATGTCACTCTTGAGCGGCTTGAGCTCGTCAATCACTTCCACGCCCGGAGTCCCCCGGAGGGCATGGGGCTTCATCTTTCCTCCCAGAAACAGATTGTCCGTCGGGTAAAAACTGTCGCAGGCAAAAACGACCATCAGCCCTTTTTCGCGGGCCTTCTCAAGCATCTTTTGGATGTTTGGAATAATTGTCTTGGCCTGCCCGCTGATCCCGGTATGAAGATCGGTTTTGACATTATCCTTAAGCATGTCGACTACTATTACGGCGTCTTTCATCTTTAATCCCACTCTCCATCCTGAAGTTTTATTTGCATTAGGGAGGTCAACTGCTAAGCGTGCTCATGTTTCTCCATGCCGTCGTTGTCATGGTTCGCTCAGGCAGCTCCGTGCCGGCAACGCCACTTAAGCAATATCGCTCACCTGTGAACAACGACGCCTCTTGAACCCTCGGGCTTAAGGCATTATTATGTCGCCGACCGTTTCCGAACAGCGGGGGCATAGTGTCGGGTGCGCGCCATTCTTTCCTACATCCTCATGGTACATCCAGCATCTTTCACATTTGTCGCCCTGCGCCCGCTTAACCTTAACGTCCAGGCCGTCAACCGCCGCAGTGTTCGGGATATCCTCCTGCGCCGCGCGGTGCAGTTTTACCGAGGAGACTATAAAAAGAGTGGAAAGATCTTCCGCCGTATCCCGCAGGAAATTAAAAAGTTCACCCGCTGCATATAAATCAACCGCCGCTTCCAGGGAGTTGCCAATCAGTTTGTCCCTTCTCGCCTGCTCAAGAACACGGGTCGCTTCCCCCCGAACTTCCAGAAGCCTTGCCCACTTTTTATCCAGGTCAACATCCAGGTATTCCTCATTAACTTGCGGCAAATCGGTCATCTGTATACTGACCGGCATACCTTTCTCCTTCGGAAGGTAGCCCCAGATTTCTTCGCTCGTAAAGGCAAGGATAGGTACTAAAAGGCGCACCAGCACATTTAAAGTTTCGTGCAGGACAGTTTGAGCCGACCGCCTTCCTATAGAATTGGCCGGCGCCGTGTAGAGCCGGTCTTTGATAATATCCAGGTACAGCGCGCTCATATCAAGAACGCAAAAGCTGTGCACCGCATGATGAACTACGTGGTAGTCATAATTGTTGTATGCCGTCAGCACGCGCTGGATTAACTGGTGGAGCTTTAAAAGGGCCCAGCGGTCAAGTTCGGGCATTTTATGATAGGCCACCCGGTCAGTTTTTAAGGTGAAGTCATAAAGATTGCCTAAAAGAAACCTGCAGGTGTTGCGGATTTTCCGGTAAGCGTCGGACAACTGGTTTAAAATATTCGGCGAGGCCGCCAGGTCGCTGCGGTAGTCCGTCGAACTGACCCACAGGCGCAGAATATCGGCGCCCATCTGCTTGATTACCTTCATCGGGTCAACGACGTTGCCCAGGGATTTGCTCTGCTTGTACCCTTTTTCATCGACCACGAAACCGTGCGTCAATACTACCCGGTAAGGCGCCTCTCCCCGGCTGGCGATTGCGGTTGACAGGGAACTGTTGAACCATCCCCGGTACTGATCGCTTCCTTCCAGGTAAAGGTCGGCCGGCCATCTTAAATCCGGCCAGATTTCGGGCTGTTCCAGCACACCTGCATGGCTGGTTCCGCTGTCAAACCAGACGTCCATAATGTCATTTTCTTTATTGAACACGGTCCCGCCGCATTCGGGGCAGGACAACCCTTCAGGAATAAGTTCCGCAGCCTCGCGGGCAAACCATACGTCGGAACCATGAGTGCGGAAAAGCTTCTGCAAATGTACAGTGGTTTCTTCGGTGATGATTTCTTTTCCGCAGCCGGCGCAGTAGAAAATAGGTATCGGCACCCCCCATGTCCGCTGCCGGGAAATGCACCAGTCGCTTCTGCCGGCTACCATGTTATAAATGCGTTCTTCACCCCAGGGGGGGATCCACTTTACTCCGTGAATAGCATCAAGGGTATCCTGGCGGAATCCTTCCACGGAAGCAAACCACTGCTCGGTCGCCCTGAACAGGATCGGCTTTTTGCAGCGCCAGCAGTGGGGGTACTGGTGTGAAATTGTTTCCTCTTTGAGCAGATGCCCGCTTTGCTGAAGCGTATCTTTGACCTTATCGTTCGCGTCGCTGTAAAACAGCCCGGCAAATTGAGCGGCTTCTTCGGTAAAAACGCCGTGGTTGTCAACCGGTGACAGCATCGGCAGGTTGTACCGCAGACCCACTAGATAATCTTCATGGCCGTGGCCCGGGGCGATATGCACGCACCCGGTGCCTGCCTCCAGGGTTACATAGGTATCCAGGACCAGTTTTGACTCTCTGTCGAAGAAGGGATGCCGGCAGCAGACGCCTTCAAGATCCCGCCCTCTAAACTCATTCAGGATCTGTTCGCAGTTTAGGCCGACTGACTTGCAAAAGTTTTCCAGAAGCTCTTTGGCAACCAGGTACTTGTTATCCCCGGACTTAAACAGCACATATTCGTAGTCGGGATGAAGGCAGATGGCAGTGTTTGAAATCAGCGTCCATGGTGTCGTCGTCCAGACGATAGCCCAGGTGTCCTTTTCCGGCAGGACACCATTGCCGCCGGTTACGGGAAACTTTACATAAACTGAAGGAGAGTGTTTGTCCTGGTACTCAACTTCGGCCTCGGCAAGCGCCGTCTCACAGGTCGCGCACCAGTAGACCGGTTTTAACCCCTTGTAAATAAAGCCTCTCCTGGCCATTTCCCCAAAAACCCCGATCTGAGCTGCTTCATAGTGGGGCATCAGCGTCAGGTAAGGGTGATCCCAGTCCCCGCGCACTCCCAGGCGTTTGAATTCTTCTCTTTGAATGTCGACGAATTTGAGCGCATATTCCTTGCATTTGTTGCGAAATTCCACGGTACTGATCGAATGCCTGTTTAAACCCAGGCTTTTAATTGCCTGCTGCTCTATCGGCAGCCCGTGAGTGTCCCATCCGGGCACATAGGGGGCATTGTAGCCCGCCATGGAGTGGTATTTAACCACAATGTCTTTGAGGATCTTGTTTAAAGTATGTCCAAGGTGGATATGGCCGTTGGCGTAAGGCGGCCCGTCGTGGAGGATAAATTTTGGACGTCCTGCGTTTTTTTGCTGGACCAGGCGGTAGACATCTATATCATTCCAGAATTTCAGGATTTCAGGTTCGCGCACAGGCAAATTAGCCCTCATCGGGAAATCCGTGCGGGGCAGATTCAGGGTTTTACTGTAATCCATTTTTTTGAACACCTCGAAAACAAAAAATATCTTAGCTTGCTTACATAAGATCAACGATTTATATTATATTAGAAAGCATTGTTAAACGTCAATGTTTCCCATAAACTCAAAAACAAAGGGGTTGCAGCAAATATGCCTGTTTATGAATATTCCTGTGGCGGCTGCGGAAAAAAGGTGGAGATACTGATCAGGTCTTTTGAGGAAGAAGGCCTGTCCTGCCCTTTTTGCAAAGGTACTTCCCTGGTCCGGGTTATGTCCTCTTTCGCTTATCACCGCAGCGAGGGTGACCGGCTGGCCGGTATTGATACGAGCACAAGGAGCAGTGAAGATTATTATAAGGACGACCGCAACGTTGGCCTCTGGGCGAAGAAGCGCATGAAGGAAATGGGCATGGATCCCGGGAAGGAATTCGACGGGGTAATCGAAGAGGCGCGTAAAAAAGCGGCGGACGATGTTAAAGACTGATAAACAGAAAGGGCTTTTATGGAAAAGAGAATTATTTGCGCCCTGGATTTTGACGAGCCGGCCAGGGCCATGGAACTTGTCCGGTCCCTTGACGGGGTAGTGGATTTCTTTAAAGTGGGCATGGAATTACAGCTTGCCGGCGGAACGAAAATGCTGCAATGGCTTTTGGACAGCGGCAAACGTGTTTTTCTGGACATGAAGTACTTTGACGTTCCGGAAACTGTCCAAAAAGTTGTTACCCTGGCGGCGCGGCTCGGGGTAGATTTTTTAACGATTCACGGAAACGGCGGGATTATCGAAGCGGCTGCCGCCGGCCGCGGGAATTCGAATTTAAAACTGCTCGCGGTGACTGTTTTGACATGCCTGGACGCAGCGGATATTTTGGATTTTGGTTACAGCTGTTCCGTTGAAGAACTGGTCCTGGCCAGGGTGAAAAAATCCATTCAGGGCGGGTGCGACGGAGTAATTGCTTCCGGTTCCGAAGCTGCCCTGTTAAGGAGGGAACTTGGCCGGGACATACTAATTGTGACGCCGGGAATACGCAGCGCGGGAAGCGCTGTTGACAGCCACAAAAGGTCGGTGACTCCCCGGGAAGCAATTGATGCGGGGGCTGACTACCTGGTTATCGGCAGGCCGATTACCAAAGTAGCTGACCCAAGGAGCGCGGCTCAGAAAATCCTGGAGGAAATCAGTTGACTTCCAGGTTCGAAGCGAACCGTTGGCGATGCCGGCACGGAGCAACTGAGCAAACCGTGACAACGACGGTCTGAGGCGAACATGAGCACGAAGGCAGTTGGCCTCCCTAATGCAAGTTAATTTTTAGGATAGACACCCATGCTGCTAATGTATAATGCAGCGCTACGAATTATGAAAAACTTATTTTCAGAGTAGAAATTGACACGGCAAATGATTACTATGATTTAACTAAAAAGGTTTCTAAAGCATGTTTGGATGGCTGTCAACCATCCCGAAGGATTATTCCTACTAAGACAACTTCCTACACTCACATTTTCACCCTTTCTTAATCCATGCTAATGCTTTATAACTGTTTTCTTTTAAATTCAGATGTGTTATTATTTTTATTGATGAACCAGGATTTTACGGTCATGTAGAATGTTAAATGTGCTGGAAGAAAGGAAGGTCTTAGAAGACTTTAAGAAATAAAAAAAATATGAAAGGATTTCGATAGGAGGATGGATCTTCTAAATTATTTTTTTAATCCGAAGTCAGTAGCTATAATCGGCGCTTCCAGTAACAGTTATAAGGCTGGCGGTCTATGTCTTATGAGCCTTTTACAATGCGGGTATAAGGGAACTATTTATCCTATAAATCCTCATCATGAAGAAATATTCGGTGTGAAAACTTATCCTTCGGTTACCGAATTACCTGAAGCTTTCGACATAGGTTTAATCGTTGTCCCTTCCCAGGCTGTTAAAGAAGCTGTTTTAGACTGTGCAAGAGCGGGAGCGAAGGGAGTTATAATTATCAGTTCAGGATTCAAAGAGGCTGAAACCGGACAGGAGTTGGAAAAAGAAATCTTACAGTCGGCGATTGAGACAGGAGTGAAAATAATCGGGCCGAATACCCTGGGATTAATAAATACTGCCTGTTCTTTAAATCTTTCCTTTGTACCTTTTTTAAAAGAGGTTCCACGGGGTCCAATCGGATTGATCAGTCAAAGTGGAGGAGTTTGTATGCTTGTTCTTTACGCCTTGTTAAATGAAAACATAGGAACAAGCAAAGCGGTTGCTTTAGGTAATCGCTGCAACGTAGAGTTTTCCGACATCCTGGCTCATTTCGGCAGTGATCCTGAAATAAAAGTAGTTTTAATGTATCTGGAGGGAATAGAAAATCCCCGTCTTTTGCTTGAAGAAGCTAAGAAAATAACTATGTTTAAGCCCGTAGTGGCATATAAAGTAAGAGGATCCGAGGCTGTTAACAGGGCAGCGTTTTCTCATACGGGGACGCTGACAGGTAATTTTTACCTCTACCAGACCGCCTTTCGGGATGCTGGGATTATCGGTGTGACAAGCATTGATGAACTAATAGATACGGCCAAGATCCTTTCTCTTTCGCCTATTCCGCGGGGCAACCGGGTAGGTATCGCTACTGTACAGGCTGGCCTGGGGATTATTTTTACCAGCGTCGCCGAACAAGAAGGGCTGAAATTAGCGGAACTTGAGCATTCTACTATAGAAGCACTTGATAACTGTCTGTCTTCAATGGCCCGTTATACTTTACACTCTAATCCTATAGATATAACCTTTGGGGTATCAGATAAACAAATTATTATTCAGACGCTCAGGCTTATAATGCAAGATAATAATGTTGACATGGTAGCTTTATTGAATGTTCATCATCCGGAGTATACACCGAATATTCTGGAAGCTGTCGAACAGCTTGCAGCAGCCGGAGAAATCACCAAACCTTTTGTTTTGATGCAGGATTCACCCGCAGAAGCGAATGACAGTAAGCTAAAAGATATTGAAAGAAAAAATATACCTGTCTATAGGTTGCCGGATAGGATGGCACGGGCACTGGCCAATTTATATCGTTACGCTGACATAAGGCAAAAGAAAGAAACAGTTATTTCAGAGCAAAGCTCTCAGGCAGTGTTGGATGAAGCAAAAGCTAAATTCATTCTTACCGGAGTTGAACAAGAAGAGCGAAATGTTTTAACTGAACCGGAAGCAAAAGAATTTTTGTCTACAGCTGGGATCTCTGTTACCCCGGTTAAAACAATTGAAAGCTCAGAAGAAGCATGTCGTGCAGCAGCTTCATTGGGAACGCCGGTGGTCTTAAAACTTGTCTCTCCTTTAATCGTGCACAAATCAGATATTGGCGGGGTTAAGCTGAATTTAGCCGGTGAAAAAGAAATCAAGGAAGCTTATGAAGAAATTGTCTTGAAAGGCAGATGCTTTGATCCCCTGGTCCGCGTAAGTATTCAACCTATGGCCCCTCCAGGTATAGAAGTTATCATCGGAGCTATTACGAATAACCAGTTCGGCCCGGTCATAATGTTTGGCCTGGGAGGAACAACTGTAGAGGTTTATCATGACGTCTCCTTCAGGCTATTGCCTTTAAATACCCTGGCGGCCAGAGAGATGATCCAAGAAATAAAGGGATTTTCTTTGCTGCAAGGCTACCGGGGCCGGGTGGTCGTCAATCTTGAACCGATTGTCGATATCTTGATGAAAATCTCAACTCTGGTAACAACTTTCACACAGATTAAAGAAATTGATCTGAACCCTGTAATTGTTTATCCAAATAAAGCGTTGGTTGTTGATTCACGTATTTTATTAACCGGACAGTCCAAATAAGAAACGTTAAAATATGTGGCGCGCCCTAAGTATGTAAAATGGAACAGGCTTAAACAACTTGCTGCGGTTTGAAATATGCCGAGTTTGACTTAAGCCCGAGGGTGAACGAATTCGTACAAGAATAAGAGGCGAACATGAGCACGTAGGCAGTTGACCTTCCTAATGCAAGTTAATTTCCAGCTAGGACAGTTTCTTTTTTGGTTAGATAAGCGCAGGTTATGGCAATCAGATAGCAAAACGCTCCGATGATAAATGCCCAGGTGTAGCTGTGTGTATGGTCAAAGATCCAGCCGCCCAGTATTGAGCCTATAAAACCCCCCAGACCGAATGCGGAGGAGATTAGCCCCATTATCGTGCCGAGCGAGCCAGTCCCAAGCGAGTAGCCCGCCAAACCCGGCAGGGACATGGCTTTGCCTCCGTAACCAAGGGAATAGATAACCACGAAAATATAAAGCATCCATATATTTTTCACCGTGATTAAATACAAAAAGGCAATACAGCACATACTGCAGAAAATAATCAGGCTTTTCTTAAAGCCGATTTTGTCACAGACAAAACCTGCCTGCAGTCTCCCTACACCGCTGAATAAACCGACCAGCCCCATCGCGCTTGCCGCCGCCAGTTTGGGGATGCCCATATCCTCGGCAAAGGGTACAATGTGGGTGGAGACAATCAACAGGGCAATACAGGTAAAAAATTGATTGGCGCAAAGTAATATAAACGTCCGGTTGGAGATTAGTTTTTTGATCAGCAGGACTAAATTAGGGTGGGGCTTATTAACCCAACTTTCCCCTCCAAAGCCCCAAACTCCCCTTACAGCCTCGATCCGTCAAAATAATTAGGTACTACATTCTGCGGTGCAAAACCGTCTGTT
>JBAZGB010000068.1:0-12124 GCA_041653135.1 Eubacteriales bacterium
ACGGCATGTTATTTGTTTTGTTTTCATTCATTCTCCTTTTTATTTGAACAACCCCTCGAAAAACTCCGGCAAGTCGGTGGTCTGTTGTCTGGCTTGCTCCGCCATGCGCTCGGCAAGTTTATACCGCACCAGGCAATTCGGGCAAACCATTTTCGCGCCTAAAAGAAACCGCCTTTCCTTGGTTACATCCGGCGTAACTGTCAGGCACTCTCGGTTACATCTGGCACAATACATTTGCATTTACAGGGACTCCTCCTGTTTGAGTCGTGCTTTCAATTCAGCTAATTCACTCTTCATTATTTCGGCAACACCTACCCATTCCCACAAGTCCAAGCATAACCTCTTCAGCCGTTCACAGTCCAGGCATGTGGAATATGTGATCGCTGGTTGCAACTCCACCTTGCCGACGTGGATGTAGCCATCTTCAATGATTGGTGTTTTGCCTTTATCAAGTTTCTTTTTCATTGTTTCTCCTTTCATTCTCCGGACAAAACGAACTGTTAATCAGTGGTTCGGCGGCCACGGCGCGCACGCCAAGGCTACCGGAAATGACGCGACGGCCAATGCCGACCAGAACATCCCGGCGAGCGAATCGTGACAGCACCAGACTATCCATGCCGCACACACAATCAGATAGATCACCCCAGCCCACCAGCGCCGAACCAGGCGCCGGAGGGTATTCGTCATTCCGCGTCGCTTCATTCCTCAACCCTCAGCTTTCTCGTTGTGCGTACTCGTAACCCGTCCGCGAAACTCCATGTCCACCGTGGCTACCAGCAGTCCGACGCTCGGGCGAACCTCGCCGTTGTCGAAGAGGATGCTTGCCGGGAAGCTGACGCGAATCCCGACGAACAGACCACCGGCTTTGCGGGCGTGCCACCGGACACGCACAACAAAGCGGTGGAGAGGCGCGGCAACCTGCGCTTGCGTTTCTGGTTTCATCCTTGCCTTTCCGGGTTTGGTTTTATTTTTCGGTTTCATGGTTTCTTCTCCTTTCATTCTCCGGTCAAAACGACCTGTTAATCAGTGGTTCGGTGTACTCATGCCACGCAATACCCGCGATAGCCGCAGGACGGGCAATGCACGTTCTTCTGCGGCGGGTTGCTGGTCAGCACCATCATTGGGTCGCTGTCCCACAGTTCCTTGCCGCACGATGGGCATTCGATGCCATTGGCGTGCGGCCTGTTCATGGCGTCCAGTTCTGCAAACGCCCTGTGGCGTTCCGCGTTGTGTTGCTCCAGAGTCTTCATGCTTCTCCTTTCATTTTTCGGTCAAAACGAACTGTTAATCAGTGGTTGGAGATACGACGCTCACGCTCCGCGCACAGCTTGTCGTAGACTGGGTATAGGGCGGCGGGGTCGGTTTCCTCGTCGCCTGCAAGAATCGCGTCTTGCGCGGACTCCATCATATCGAACGCAATGTCCCCGTGAAACGGATTCGGGGCCATTGCAAACGCATGGTCTAGGCGTTGCGCCGACCTTTCCAGAAAGGCAATCGTATTCAATAAATGGCTATCGGTCATATCACATATGCGAATTGTCGTTCCGTCCTTCTGTTTCCACAGTGCTGTTTGTTTTCTCATAAGAATCTCCAACAAGCGGATGGAGCGTATTCGCTACGCTCTCCGCTCATCCTTGTCGTTAGCTTGCTTCAATGCCCTCACAAAACGCAAATGTCTATTTCGCGTTTCCTGCCACTCGCGGCGGCAATCCTCTTCCAAATGTAGCCGCCCATATACCTCTGCGACCTCAGCTTTGCCCTCGTGATAAATCAGGCAAGCCAACAAATCGCCGGACTGTACGGCTTGCCCGCTATCGTTCTCACTCATTGTCATTCTCCTTTCATTATCCGGACAAAACGAACTGTTAATCAGTGGTTCGGCTTATGAATGTCCGTAGCCCACTCGTACCCGCATACGCGGCAGTGGTGGACGATGCACTCGCGCTTGGCAAATGCGTAGTGGGTGTCATACCTGACGTGGGCATTCTCCCACGTCGTGTAGTCGCCCATGATCTTGCTGAATTGCTCGGCGGCCCGGCGGTGGCGGCGGTAGATGTCCGTCGCCCCGCACTTTTCGCAGGAAGCCGAACAAGGCGGTGCAGCCCTACGGCTGGCCCGCGCTTTGGTCTTGCTCTCGTTTTTCTTCATATCATACCTCTTTCTTTGTTTCGGCTAGCCGAGGCTGACCGCTGGTGTTCGCAAGTATTTTCTTTATTCTCGGCAAAATTTTGGCCAATCGCACTTGATGTTTTATCCGGCATGTCTCTCTGGTTGTCGGATGAAACTCCCGCCCGTTATCGCTTTCCTCAATGGTTTCCAGCATAGCGACTAATTCACCGACTAATGAGTTTAATTCTGTTTGTTTATTCATATTACCACCAGCACCCTCGCATTGCGCCCTGACTTTGTCGGGCGAGTGGTGGCGGTCTCAGTAATTCTCCGCGGGAATCCGTTGTTTCCAAGTAACTCCCAAACGCGGGGACGTATGGTATCGCCGGAAAGAGGAGGCAATCCAGCGGCAAGCTCCTCACGAGTTGCTCCATACGCCCCGCGATGTTCGAGAAAATCATATACACGTTCACGGATTGCATTGGCGGACGGCTTAATCATGTCGGCGGCCTCAACGCTTGTGTCCTTATTCACTGCCGGCGGCTGTCCACGCATGTCCGGCAGAGTTGTCAACTGCGTAATCCTGCCAACCGTATAGGTTGTGCGTCCGTCAATGTTTTGAACTTTGAACAGTTCGTCTTGCATCTTTTTTTTCCATTTCCTTCTTGCGTTTCCGCCAGAGCAATATATCCATTGCCGTTATCACTTCGCCGTGCAGGTCGGTTGGTAGTCTACATTCCTGCTTGGTTCGCCTTTCATCCACTGCGATATCATGGTCGTATCCGCCGCCGCTGTATTTTTCCTGAAAACCGAGATGAAATGACATTTTTACTCCTTAAAAATTGATGTCGTCCTGGTCGGTGTTCCCGTCCGGCTCTTTTTGCCCTTTGCGTTGCGAGTCGGCGTCCGGCTCTGCGTCCGGCGTGTCCTCGTTGATTTCCAAAACCGTCCGGCTTGTGCCTTTGGGTGTTTCTTCCAACCGATATTTCAACCTGACGGGATTGCCGATCAGCGCGTGTTCGGTCATCTGGCGCCCGATCTCGTGGTCGAACGTGCTGTAAAACTCTCCATCATCTCCCTTACTGTAATACCGCGTCCAGTCACCCTTCTTGCCTGTTCCGGTTTTCCTTTTAACTTCACCCAGCACCAGCCCCTCGCCGTTCCAGATTTCGCTGTCCGGTGTTTGTGTGTGTGCTTTTTGAGCCGGAGCTGGTTCAGGTTTTGGTTTTGATTTTGGTGTGCTTACCTGGTGTGTTTCGCCGTCTGGATCAATTTCATCATACGGTAATAATAATGTTTGTGTCAACGCGTATTTTAGCCCGACTGCCATGGCTTTATTCGCCGCCTTATCACCGCTGTCCATTCCCTCTCCGATTACTTCTGTTTGTCTTTCCGATCCATCCGCGCCGACAAACGAATATTGTATCGTTAAAATTCTATAAATCAGATTTCCGCCGGATTTAGTCGCGCGTTCTTCCGAACGGTCACTTAGAATTTTTGACGTAATAATAACTCCGTGCTTCGCGAATATGGGATGCAGATGGTTCATCACGGCGTCAATGCCACGGAAGTTAAACCCTTGCTGCCGATTAATACTGTCCTTACCGATTGATCTGACTTCGGACATGATATCGGTAAGCCTTTCAGAGATTGTTTTTTGTGTTTTTTCACTCATTGTTTGCCTCCGTTTATGATTCTGATTGCGTCATCTAAAAATTTTACCACTGCCACCTGTCCGCGCCATTTACCATGCCATTCTTTTTGGCCTGTCGTCAATTGCCCTTTTGGCCGCTTGATTTCAAATAAAAAGTTTTTGTGGTTATGACCAACAAGCAGGTCTGGGCAGTCATCGCCAACCTGCGAGAGCACTTGCACCGACACGCCAGGGATTGTCCGCAGGAGCCTGACTATATTGCTTTGGTTATTGTCCGCTCGGTGGCGCATCTTCAACCTTTACTTTTATTCTGCCTTGTTTTAATTCCGCCCCCAGCGCTTTGAACGCCGACGGAGTTAAATCTACGACCACGCCTCTTGCCCTGGCTTTTTTCCCAGGCCCATAATCCAGATGCCTGACTGTTATGCTTTTGCCGGTCTCCAAGTTCGTAATCCGGTATTCCTTGCCCCACTGCCGCCGGCCGTTGACTTTTGGCGGATGGAATGGGAGGGCGCAGGTCATTTGCGATTCGTTGTATTGCTGACCAGACGCGGTCAAAGTCCCGCTTGTGCCTTCCCTCTGGCAACTTTCCGCCGTGTAGTAGGTTGCGAACCCTTCCGATCCCGCAACCGCCGGCACGCAGCCGCAGAGCGCAAAACAAATCAATATAATCAATAATATTTTCATTCATTTTACCTCCTCCTTAATCAGTTTGTAATCGAACCCCCGCAACAAGTCAACCGTAAAAACACCCTGCACCATCAGCCCAGTCTCCCGCATCAGATACACTCGGCCGTCCGCGGATATCTTCACCACCTCAACGATTTCCGGTGACTCATACCACCGGAAACAGGCCACCCTATCCCCGACGGCCAGCGTGTCCGGCAGTTCTGCGGTATAAGTGTTGCTTTTTATTTTGATTGTCATTTTGGATTATATTCCCTGGCCGGCGTATATTGCCAGCGTTTCCGCAAGGATTAAATCTTTCTTACTTCTCTCTTGTCTCCTTGCGGCTTTCAAATCTTCGCGCCACGCTCCCCGCTCGCGGTTGCTCAAAATATCCGCCACGCACCCTATACATTTCACCCGTTTTATTTTAATAAACACTCCACATCCTGCCATACATTTATGGACATATCGTCCTTTTGGTTTTATTCTATACCAGCTCATTGTTCCGCCCTCCTCTTTTTTTGCCCCGCTTCCGGGAATTATGTTTTACGCTTGATAATAGAGCATAAGCCGTGCCAATAACTCTTTTGTCTACTACGATTTCCGCAAAACCCCTGTAAACATTGGTTATATTTATTTTCGCCCATTTTTATTATGCGACGTTACCCCCCGTTTTCCTTTGCATTTTTGAGATTTTGGGAAAGACAATCCGTCCAAAATATGTAACATTGTAGCTGGGTTTTGGTGTTCGGTCTTCATGCCACCAAGTCTATACATTATATTCTTTATGTCAACAATTATTTTCATTTATTTTTATGCCGATATTGTCATGTGTAATTATCTACAGAGCAACTACTTGCGGTTGCCGTTGTAATAATGTTGCTGTTTTAATTTCCCTTGGCCGGCGGGATGATAGAAAAAAACACCGGCTAGAATGCCCGACGTTTTACAGTCGGGAGTCTGCCCTAGTCCTTATACCCCCCCCCCATTGCCGTTACGTAGGGTGTTTTGTTTTGCGCTTACTGCATCCGATCTATAATGGGGAGGGGATAGCGTTGCAATCGGCAAGGTGTGTTTGCCTGCGCCCGTAACGTCGCATAATCTTTTTGTCTAAACACCCTATATTCATTGAGTTTTCTCACATGCCCACCCTTTACCCCCCTGATTGGCGTGGGTTTGGGCAACGTCGCATAATATTATTTTTACCATCCCAAACCACGTTTTATATTATATTGATAATAAGTTGATTACAAGAGATTGTAAAACGTCACGTCGCATAATACTTATTATGTCTAGCGGCAAGATGTCGCAAGGTATTGCCGCGCAGGATGTTACTGCCTGCGGTAGTCTTAAGATGTGAGAGGGGGTGGGGTATATGCCTATCCGGTTTGCCCGACCGCGCCTATGATTACGTATATATTGCACTCCCTCTGCATTCCGTTCCTCACATGGGGCCGACATGCCCCAGAATGCCCTACGATTGGCGACTGAATTTTGGGGTGGTGGTGGGGCAGGTATGGGGTAGATAGCGAGTTCTATGTGGCAAAGAATGGGTTTTGGGATGGTTTTTATACAAATGTGTAGAATTAGGCGCTTGGATTAAATTCGGACGCTTCGGACGGTTACGCGGGATCTATTGCGTAGTGAGTAGAACTTTCGGATATATCCTCTCGCGTATGCGCTATAGTGTTGAGGGAAGCGTCCGTAACGTCCGAGAGGTGATAATCAGGCTTATTGGTTTGCTTTTAAGTCTTGCCATAATTTTAATTATGCAGTTGGCATAATAAATGCTATATGCTGGTAAAAATAATTTTAAAATAAATGTTGACAAAAGAAAAACATGTGATAAATTCAGTTTTTATGAAGGCCAGATACTATTCAAAAATAAACAAGCACCCACCGGAGCGGAAGTTTCTTTGCCTTATCCAGGCATGGTCTTCATCTTCTCTCCGGCTGGGTGTTTTTTTATGGGGGTGAAAGATGTATGGTAAAATATTTGAGTCAATGTATGAAGGTTCGATGGTAGGCATCGGGCCGACAACATTTGCTGTTTGGGGGTATTGTATTGCGAAAGCGGATTTAGGCGATCACACGGTAATACTTAATCCGGTTTTGCTGGCGTCAATTATTGGGACAACAAAGGAGGATATTGTTAACTCTGTTAACAAGTTAACAGCACCGGATCCAAACAGTAAAAACCCGGCCAATGAAGGAAGAAGGCTAATTCACCAAACCGGATATCTCTATTTTGTAGTCAGCCACGAAAATTACAGGGCTATTAAAAACAACCAAGAACGCAGGGAATATATGCGCAATTACATGAAACTTAAGAGAGAAAAGGACTCTGTTAACAAGTTAACAGATTTAACAAAAGTTAACCCTGCTTCTGCTTATGCTTCTGAATCTTCTCTTAAGAGGGATATTAAGGGAGATGGATTTGATTTATTTTGGGGTATATACCCAAAGAAGGTCGGAAAGGGTGCGGCAAGGAAGGCGTGGGAAAAGAAAAAATGCAATACAATAAAAGAAAACATAATGGAAGCCGTCAAAAACCAGAGGGAGTGGGAACAATGGGTGAAGGAAGAGGGCCAGTTTATTCCACATCCGTCCACGTGGATTAACGAAGAACGGTGGAATGACGAAGGAATGGAGAAAATTAACAACACGAACAACATCAATAAACGGTTGGCAGAAACAGAGCGCAAGATGAAGGAGGCGTTACAATGAGTAATATAGCCGCAGAGAAGGGGCTGATTGGTTGCATACTTCTTGAACCAGTAATGGCTATCCGCAAATGTGTGGAAAAAGGAGTGAAGAAGGAATGGTTTGAAAATATTTTATGTCGGAAGGCGCTTTGTTTAGCGGGCACAATACATCCGGAGATGGTCAATGTTCAAACATTACACGAGAAAAGCGTAAAGACGGGTGACGAAATATCCATTATGTTTTTAAACGAATGCGTTGACTCTGCCCCGATTTCAACGTATATTGACTCATGGATTTCGGCATTGCGTGAGGAATATCTGCGCGGGAAAGTTAAAAAAGCAGCCATGTTGGTTTCAGAGGAAATTGACAACGAAACAAAAAAAGACGGTATTATCGCAGAATTACAGGCAAGTATTAACGAATTAACAATATCAAAAGAGGAAGACGGTGAGACAAGAGATATTTACGGCGAGATTATAAACGGCTGGAAGTCGGCCAAGGAAAGGAAGGGCATAGGTATTCCTACGTCGTGGGGCACGTTGACAGAACTGCTGGGTGGATACAGGGATGGAAAGATATATATTGTTGCGTCACGACCCGGCGCCGGAAAGTCAACCATGATGTCGAACGAAATATTTAATATCGCAGGGATGGGAAAACACGTGTCCGTTGCCAGCCTGGAAATGTCGGAACACGAACTCAGGGGAAGAATGCTTGCTTCGTATGAGGATAAGTCATCTTTTATGCTTGATACAGGGCGATATGACCACGTGGAAATAGAAGACATGCGCGATACTGCCGATAAACACGCGCTCCTCCCAATACATATAAACGATAAATACTTGAATATTGACCAATTATGTTCATGGGCGCAGTATGAAAAAACAAAGAATAATACGGAGTTTCTTGCAATTGACTACCTACAGCTTATTCCATGTAACAGAAAGTTTGAATCAAGAAACGTAGAGGTTACACATAATATCAATAGAATAGCCGAACTAGCCAAGACAATCAATGTTCCGATAATGGTTTTAAGCCAACTGTCAAGGACATCCGAACATGAAAAACGCGCTCCGGACTTACATGACTTACGCGATAGCGGGGCGATAGAACAGGCCGCCTATGCCGTTATGTTTATCTGCCACACCGAAGACGAAATTGACGGAAGGCCGATTGAACAGAGCGAGTTTATAATATCAAAAAACAGGGGCGGTCCAACCGGGAACGTGCGGATTAGGTTTGAACGCAACCGGCAGAGGTTTGTAATATGAACAGGAATTATAAAAAATCTATAGCGGTAATGGTGAAAAAAATATCAAGGGCGTGGATGCCGGAATATATGAAAGAAAAACAGAAAGGAGAACACAAATGAGCAGAAACAGACGAGGGGTAAGAGACGGAACCGGTCCATATAGCGGAAGTTATCAACGGAAAAAACATGGTGGGGTTGGACGCAGGCGACGTGCCGGCTTCCGTTGTATTTACGCAACCGTAAAGAACACGAAGTAACACTATGCCAAAACGAATAAATTACGCCAACCGCATAGACGGGATTATTCCGCAGGGCGATATCGGAGCGTTAATGAGGCCGGAAAAACTGAAGGAGTATGTTCTAAAGGCATCTCCAAAAGACCGACAACGGCTGGTAGCCTTTTTGCATTCAATTTATACCGCCCCGGAGTTGGTTGAAATGTTGGGCGTTAAACGCACTTATGTCACTTACTGTTCACAAAAAAACAGGGATATTGTCGAGGCCAGCCAGTTAAGCAGAAATTTTGCCATAGCCGACCTTACGGAACGCAGGGTAATCCAGCTCTTACAGAAAATGAACATTGATAATATATCCGACGAAAAAAAGCCACAGTCAATTAAATATCTGATGGACTCCGCGGATCTTGCGCGAGGACAAACAAAACCAATGACAGAAGATAGAAACGAAGATATTATGGAGTTGGTGTTCAGGGTTAAAAAACGCATGGGTGATGGCAGAAAAAAAGACGATGCAATAGACATTACCGGCGACGTTGAGGTTAATAGTGAAGAAACAAAGGAGTTGTTAAAATGAAAATATCAATGTGTATTCCGTGTTATAACACCAAATGCGAGATGATGTTTGCGCTCAGCCTTGCCAGGACAATATACCCCAAAGCCGCCGAGGTTAAGTTTTTTTTGTCAAAAGCAATGTGGGTGGCCAATGCGCTTAACGAGATGGTGACAAAATCCATGGAGTGGGGGGCGGACTTTATTGTTTATTTATCAAACGATGTCGGATGGAATACAGACGCCATTGTTCGGCTTGTAGGACATAACAAGCAAGTTGTCGGAGGATGGGCAAGCGGAAGGTGTCATCCGTTTAAATGCCACGTTGCGGACTATAAAGACGAAGAAAAAGACATGTTCCATCCCGTCGAAAATCCGACAGAACACAAGGGTCTCGAACGCATAGTTGCTAACGGCGGAGAGATGCTTGTGTTCCGGAATGATATATTCAACATCATACCGTATCCTTGGTTTTCCGGAGTGAGCATGATTAACCCCAAAACCGGCAGAATGCGAACGGAGGATTACTTTTTTGCCGAGCAATGTAAAAAACATGGTATTGAGATGTGGGTTGACTGGGATGTGCAAATAGAGCACGTGGCCGACGGCATGACAACGCTCGGTGGAAAGCTAATGGCAAAATGACAGATGACGGTCAAATAAAATACTACGAACTATGGCTTGGGGACGACCTCATCCGGTTCTCATACGAAGAGATAAAAGCCGACCCGCAACTGGAACTCGAACTCAAAAAGATTGAACGTAAAAAAGCCGAGAACGAGTTGCAGTTCTTTGTTCCTCACGGCGAGGCCAAGAACGGATATGACTGTGGTTTTCAGATGGTTTCAATGGCCGACTGGATAAACGACAGGGAACACACCGTTTGTATGAACTGTTCCGGAAATCGCGTTGGGAAAACCTGCCACGCGGTGGTTAAAAAAGCATTGAAAATAATACCATGTGATAAAAAGTGGCAGATATATAAAACCGGCAAAATAAAGTTTTACGAATGGCAGGGGAAAAAAACACTCGTGGTGTTAGCATACGACAAGGGGAAGCTCCAGCAGGTTATGTGGCCGGAAATACAAAAATGGTTTCCAGCTTACGAACTCGGCGAGTATAGGCAAACATTCCTTGGTGGCACAAAAGAACCGTCATGGGACAGACACCCCAGAATAGATCTGAAGTGCGGCAGTAAAATATTTTTCTTTACTTATGAACAGCCGGCCAGCGTATGTTCCGGAATCGTGGCGTCCGAAATATTTGCCGACGAAACAATGCCGTTGTCGTTTTGGAATGAATTGAACCAGCGCGGAAGAACGAGCGGAGGCGTATGGTGGGATATATCTTATACCCCCCACAAGGTGGAAGGAAGGGTTGACAGCGGCACAAACAGTTTTCTACATGATATGTGGAAGGGAATAAACACCAGGGGGCACAGCGTTCTTCGGTCAAGAATATCGGTTGATGAGGTTCCCAACCGCATCATTCCAGAATCTGAAAAAAAGAAAATGTATAGAGAGTTGGTGGTTGTCCCAAAGCAACTTGGAGACCAAGTTGCGATCAGGGACGGCATGGCAAGATACTACGGAATAGCCGATCAGCTCAGTGGATTGTTTTACCCAGAGGTTCATCCAGACATCCATTTTGTTGACTGGACTTATGATGATATTAAAAACAAGGGATGGACGCACTACCGAAGCGTTGATTATGGATATGCCAACCCTACCGCATGTGGATTGTGGGCGGTAAGCCCAAACGGAGATTTGTTTATGTATGACGAATATTATGTTGCCGGCAAGGACGCGGTGGAACACGCCCCGCTTATAATAGAAAAATGCGGCAATGAACGCAAACTTGTCAAAAAAATGCTGGACAAGGAAAGCGGAATTTACTACGACATGTATGAAGAAGTGTTTAAGACCCAGAGATATATACGCACATGGCTTGACTGGCATTCGTTTCAGACAGCAGGCGGGAGCGGAAGGCCGGTAAGTTTTTTCTTTACTATCGGAGGACTGCGCGTGTGCGAAAGCGTTAAACTCAGACAGGAACAACGCGCCCAGAATATGAGGGCAATGCTTAAAATAGACAAGAACCGCAGGCACATGGTCACCGGGAAACCAGGGGCACCACGAATTTATATTTCAAATAAATGCGTAAAGTGGCGATGGGAATGGGAGCGGTGCGTCGTTGACATCAGGGCGTTTGGAAACGAACGACATAACCCGATGGAAGTCAAGCAAAACAAAGACGACCACCTTATAGACGCAACGGAATATATCGCCTGCGAAAATCCGCGTTATCTCGGAAGTTATGTTGACAGGAAACCAAGGGAAGTCGCGCCAATATCAAGACACGGAGGATATTAGATGAACATAAAAATCGAAACGCCAGACCTTATGCTGATTGGTATGGTAATAAACGAAGCCGGACTAAAAAAACTTGAGGAAAAAATAACCGACATACGGAATAGTTATGACAGCATAAATGCTATTACCGAAAACCCATTTGAAAACGGAAAGCTGGTTGGCAGGAAAAATGGCGTCTGCGATGTGTTGCTTTTGATCAAGTCTATCAGGACGCAACTTTCTGAAATCGAAGAAAAAAACAAAGGAGACTGACGTGGAAATATCAAAATCTTTTCGACCATTGCGTGGGCTGGTGTTAATCCGCAGGGATAAACCGGAAGAAGAAATCGGCGGGATAATAATACCAAAACTATATCAACAATATGGATGGTGCGCCGAAGTTGTATCAACGGGAGATAATGTCAAAAACTATAAAAAAGGAGACAGAATAATGTTTAGAAAAGAACATTGCGTTCTTCCATTCAGCGACCGCAACATGGCAATTACCGCGGATGATAAAATACTTGCAAGGCTCGTAGTGGACGGCAACGTAGAGCAAATAATACCGCAAGGCAATCATGTGCTGGTAGAGAAC
>JBAZGB010000069.1:0-12025 GCA_041653135.1 Eubacteriales bacterium
CAGGTAAGGGTACAACTGGTGTTCAATGTTGCGCTTGCTGAGATTGGGGCCTGGACTAATGCCGGCTATTTCCATTTCCTGCATATACCGCTGCACCGTTTTACGGCTTACGGTTATATTCTCACGACGAAACTGTGCTTTGATGCGCCGGGTTTCTCATTTTAAGCCAAAAAACTCTACTGGCATAATTACTGGCATAAAGCCCGTTTTAGTATTAAACAAAAAGCCCCGGAGGGCTTGATAAAACTGGCGTGCCTGGAGGGACTTGAACCCCCAACCTTCTGATCCGTAGTCAGATGCTCTATCCATTGAGCCACAGGCACATATTTACTTTAATCTTATTCTACAGAAATTCACTAAGTGAGTCAAGCAATATAAGGGGTTTATTCTTCTATTCTATACGAACAACTTTCCAATACTTTTACCAATATGATAAAATATTGGACAATCGGCAGGTAAATTTCTAAAAAAAATTCAGGAACGAATGAAGATGGAGAGCTTGTACATATATACGGCTTGTTCCTATGTCCCTTTGGAAATAATCCGTGCAATGGGATTCACTCCAAAACGCCTTCTTGCTCCGGCGCCCAGTGAAACTGGACTGATGCCGCGTAACTACTGTTCATATGTCCGTGCCTGTGTTTATCCGTCTGATTCAATCCCTGTTGTTTTTACAACCTGCTGCGACGGTATGCGCCGCTGCTATGATATACGCAGATCAAGGGGTGAGACAGTCTTTCTTCTGGATCTTCCCCGTCAGGTCGTTGACACTCATGTGGAATATTACGGCGGGGAATTGCGCAGATTGGCCGGGTGGTTGGGTAAATTATCCGGCAGCGCTGTTCCAGAAAAATTATTTTCCAGAGAGCCATTGTTTGAAAAAATCCAAAAAAACACTATATCTGCGGATGAAAGGCAGATTATTCTTTCCGGCACAGTTTTGCCGGACGACGGTATCCTGCAGTTAATCAATGAATATGAGGCGACAGTTGTTAAGGTTGACTTTTGTACAGAACAACGCAGTGGTGCTGAAATGACATATTCCCAGAAGGAAGATGAGTTCCTGTCCCTTGCCAGGGCTTATCTCAGCAAACCTCCCTGTCTCAGAATGACAGGCCGCCGCTTTCCATACATCAGAGAACTTGTTGAACGGACGGGGGCCAGGGGAGTGATCTTGTACACGATAAAATTTTGCGATCACGGTCTGTATGAAATACCCTTATGGCGGCATCTTTGTTCCGGGTTAAACATACCCTTTCTGCACCTCGAGGGGGAATATAAAAGCGGGATGCCCGCGCAGTTTCATACACGCATCCAGGCTTTTTTGGAGACGATTTGAACAGTGAACCCAATGGCAGTAAACCGGGTTCTTCCCCGTCCTGATGCAATAATAGCGACCAGCCATTTATGTGACGGAGCAGTAAAATATTACTCTTTATTGAGAAAGGATTTATCTGAAAGAGTAAAAAAGGGTTGCCCGGCAGTGCCTTTGCAGAAAAAGCGCCTCCTGTGGCTTCACTTCAAGCCCTATTATCCGAGTCCGCTGCTGAAAAGAATAGAACAGGATCCGGGAAATGTGATTGCCTTTGAAGAAGTCAGCGCTGTTACCTGGAGCAAATTATCGCCTGAGGACTGGTGGGGAAGCGTTGCCGCTAAAATTCTGACTAATCCCTTTTGGGGCCCCGGAGAAAAACGCGTTGAACTGGTCTTAAACTTGGCCCGTGAATACCGTTGCGATGGCGTTATTCACTTTTCCCACTGGGGCTGCCGTCAGAGCACGGGAATGGTAAGCATTCTGCGCGAGGCTTTGAACCGTGAAGGGATTCCCTTTTTAAATCTGGAAGGTGATTGTATTGATTCGCGTAATTTTATGGAGGGTCAAAGCATGACAAGGGTGGAGAGTTTTTTGGAAATGCTGAATTAGGGATCGGGCTGCCTGGAAACACTAAAAATAGGAGAAGTGAATCATTTTCTTTAAATGCGAATGCTTTTTTGTTCTGATAATCGAATGCGTGCTGGAGATAATAAAACATTATTACAGCGAGGAGGAAAACGGTATGCAATTCGGCGATCAGAGAAAGGTTGCGATAATCGGGGCGGGCGCGGTAGGAGCCTGCAGCGCGTATGTCATGATGATCAGCGGGCTGGTAAGTGAGCTTATGCTTGTAGACATCAATAGGGACCGGGCGGAAGGTGAGGCAATGGACCTGGCTCACAGCGCTTCGTTTATTAAGCCGATCAAGATTTATGTCGGAGAATATGAGGATTGCCGGGATGCGGATATAATTGTATACAGCGCCGGCCTTTCGCAGAAACCGGGTGAAACAAGGCTCGACCTGGTTTCCAGCAATCTTGGGATATTAAAAGAGGTACTGCCGAAAATCATTGACCGGGAACAGGACTCCATATTATTAATGGTCACCAACCCTGTTGATATCCTGACCTATGCGGCTATTAAGCTGATGGAATTACCTCCGGAAAGGGTCATCGGTTCGGGAACTGTACTGGACAGTTCCCGTTTTCGCTATCTGATCAGCGAGCATTGTAAGGTTGAGGCACGAAACATACATGCTTATGTTATAGGTGAGCACGGTGATACGGAAGTGCCCGTCTGGAGCCTGGCCAATATTGCAGGTTTTTCTGTCGAAGATTTTTGCAGCCGCTGCGGTCATCCTCATATGGATATCGATCTTATTTCCAGCAAAGTACGCCGCGCGGCGTATGAGGTAATTGCACGCAAAGGGGCGACCTTCTATGCGGTTGGACTGGCTATCCGGCGTATCTGCCAGAGCATCTTAAGGGATGAAAACACAATCTTAACTGTTTCCGGCCTGCTGGAAGGACAGTACGGCATAAAAGATGTTTGTTTAAGTTTGCCTTCGGTTATCAAAAGAAGCGGAAGAGAGAGGGTCCTGGATCTGCCCATAGCGAAGAACGAAGAGGAAGCCTTGCATCACTCCGCTGAAACTATAAAGTCAATTCAGCAGCAGGTTGATTTAAGTCCTCTGGAGGCGCCAGAAGAATCTTTTTCCCGAAAGTCGCCTCAGAATGTTGAATTCCCTCAGTTTCCCGGGTATCATTGATATTTTTTAAACTGTCTTTTTTTTGATATTTGTCATCTGTCGGACAAGGTCCCTTAACATTATCGCTGATTAACGACAACAGTATCTTTTAACCTTGCCAAAAGGCGTGTTTTTTTATATAATTACTTCTGTCATTAAACATATTGCGCCTGTAGCTCAGGGGATAGAGCGCCGGCCTCCGGAGCCGGGTGCGTAGGTTCGATTCCTACCAGGCGCACCAAATTGCGAACAAAAGCCCTGCTCAGGGCTTTTGTTTTTCATGGTGTTATAACGGAAATAGCTTTTTAATTAGGGTCCGGGTGATTAGAAACACCTTTTCGCTATATGTAGATGATAGTAACTACTCAGCCACGTAAAATTATTTTCTTAAACGGCGCTTCAATAGAAAAATAGTCCTGAACTCAGTGCAACAAATCATGTAATATGGAAACATGAAAACAGAAGCTGAATTCCGGGTAACCGAAATAACCGAAAATCACGTCCAGACAGTAAGGCAGTTAATCTCTGACAACCCTTCATGGAACCGCAGCAGGCTGTCAAGGGAACTCTGCCGATTCTGGAACTGGCGCTCTCCTACGGGCCAGATAAAGGATATGGCCTGCCTGCCTGCAGGCAGGCCGGGATCTTTTGCTTAAACTGGATTATCAGGGGCTGATTGTATTGCCGGCCTCTGGGTCAACGGCGGAAATAATCCGGTCGGGATACTCTTAAGTGTCATTTGTTGGTAAGCAAAAGCAGGGGGGTTTTTCGACAGTCTCTTTATAACGGTAATGACATATTCTCTGTTTTTAGGAAAAGAAATGCTTTCCGCTGCTCCAGTTATACGTGATTCATCCTTATAAATATCCGCTGAACTCTTGAGTTATAGGTTTGAGAAGGCTATTTTTCGTATTACCACTTCCTCGTACACTCTTTGGAAACATTCAATAATATAAGCTAATTATATCGCTTCCTCACCATAATTAAAAAACAGTTTAATTTGTTCTAAAAAAATGTACTTCCATAAAGAAGATAATGCTATAATAATCTTAATCTTTTTACATTTTACTTGCCTGTGAGGTAAGCACAATAAAACAAGGGGGTTAAAAAGTGAGCAAAATTGCTGTTGGTGCAGATAATTTTCTTTACCCGATGCCGATGGTCATCGTCGGGGCAAATGTCGGCGGTAAACCAAATTTCCTGGCAGTCGCTTTTTACAGCGCTATACAGATGAAGCCTCCTGTTCTGGCAGTTTCCTTAAAGAAAACCCGTTACACGAACGACGGGATCGAAGAAAACAAAACTTTCAGCGTCAATATTCCCTCTGTTGAGCTTATGGAGGCGACGGATTACTGTGGAATAAAGTCGGGGAAGAACGCGGACAAATCAGGCGTCTTTGACACTTTCTACGGGAAGCTTGAAACAGCGCCGATGATTAAAAACTGCCCCGTCTGCATGGAGTGCAGGCTTATGGAGGTAGTTGACGTGGTAACTGATTGCATAGTTTTCGTAGGGGGAGTTGTGGAAACCTATACGGACGATCAATACCTGACCGGCGGCGTACCGGACTTAATTAAAACCAATCCTTTTCTGTTCTCTGTCAGAGACAAAAAATACGTCAGTATTGGGACAATAATCGGCAGCGCATGGGAAGCCGGGAAGAATTACAAGTAATATGTTTACTGCAGATATAACGCTATTAATAATGATTGCTCTGCAGAAGCCTGTAAGTATTGGGGTTCTTGCGGAAAGAACCAATTTTTTTAAAGGGGTGAAAGAATGAGTGCAGCGACGTTGAGCGCAGTTGTTATGGGGATGCCTGCGAATATTCAAATTCCTGGCCTGCGCGACGGTGAAACGCGTCTTCATTCAGCAGCGCGGATCTTTCCGGATGACTGGAACAATTTTGTTGATAATCTAAGAAATGATTTTAACCTGGCCGGTTATGTCGTTACCAGAATAAAAGGATGTAATGTCAAAGATGTTGATCCGCAGGTAAAGCTGGAAATAGATCGCTGGGTTAAATTTCATTACCCGAGTTATTTCAGGACTTTGCAAGGGCTGTTTGAACTTAAGGAAGAATACACGAAAGGACCGTCCGACGCAGTAGATTTAATTCAGGTGATCGCCCCCTCCCTTGAAGAAAATGATCTACCCGTCATCCCGGATCAAAAAATTGAGTTTAATCTTGTTCCTTTAGATAATGGCATGCAGGAACTTGACCTGAATCAGATTAAACCGCTCGTCAAGGGAAAATACCTCTGGTGTGTAAGCGGAGGTTCGCGTATTTCAATTCTAACAGGGATGATCCTTAAAGAGATGATTATAGAAATGGACGGTTACGCTCGTATTGTGCAATTCTTTGATGGGCGTACTTCTGTTTTATACCGCACTTCTGCTCTTGCAGAGATGCAAATTGAATCTGGAAGCATCCCGAAAGATCACGATGAGATTGCAAAAAACCTTTCCTTCATGGGATTCTATACCCGCGGAGAAAAATCATATTCGTCTTTGTGTATGTTTGAAGAAGGATATGATAAAAGTTCGGGCGCCGGAAATGCATAATAATTAGACACTCATGCTGCAAAAGCAGAGCCATCAGATGATGAAAAGATTATTTTCAGAGTAGGCGTCCATGCTGCTGAAGCGGCGCCATCAGAAGGATGAAAATTCGTCAACAAAGGGAGGCCAATGCCTTAAGCGCGATTTTGGGCCTTGCGAACATGAGCACGCTTAGCAGTTGACCTACCCGATGCACATCAATTTTCAGAGTAGGTGTTTAAGTTCCTTGTTTGAAGGTGTTCCTTAGAGAAAAGAACACTGGTACAATAATTAATTATGGGACGATTGTTAACAAATATCTTAGAAAGCATATTTTAAATTAAGCATTTATTATTTTTCTAAAAATAATGTGTCTTTTTCCAACATAAACTATAAAGAGGTGTGTTATTCCGATGGCTTTTCAAAGACCAGACATTATCCGACCTCCCAGTGAATGGAAAAGTTATTTCCTGCCCTTGACCAGCGGCTGTTCTAACAATACCTGCACTTTCTGCAATTATTACGGATCTACTTTAAGGCTCAGGGACCCGGGGGAGGCAATGCAGGAAATTGATGCGCTTGCCCTGTATAAAAACCGCGGTGTAATCATGCAGACGGTGCCTAGCATTGTTTACGCTATAGCCCGGAATTGGGATGGGAACCGGGTTTTTTTACAGGATGGCGATGCATTGGTTTATCCGTTTCCAAAACTAATAAGGGTTCTTGAACATCTCAATGAAAAGCTGCCAAATTTGGACAGAATAAGCGCCTATGCCACGGCGAAGGACATTCTGCGCAGGGAAGTTAAAGAACTAAAACAACTGAAGGACTTAAAGCTAAGTTTTCTCTATATGGGTGTTGAAAGCGGCGATGACGAGATATTAAGAAGAGTGCGCAAGAGGGAAACCTACGCAGAAATGGTGGAAGCCGGCCATAAAGTTAAAGAAGCCGGAATAGGCCTTTCGGCGACGATTATCTTGGGTCTCGGCGGTGTGGAGAACAGCAGGAAACATGCCCTTTCCTGCGCCGGGATATTAAGCGAAATCGATCCCGAATTTGCTGCTGCGCTTACTTTGATTATAGTACCCGGTACGCCGATGGAGGAAGAAATCAAAAGGGGAGATTTTCATCTTATCACTCCCTTTGAATCCCTTGAAGAACTGAAGCTGATTATTGAAAACGCCAATTTCACAAATTGTTTTTTTACTTCCATGCATGCGTCAAACTACTTGCCGGTCCGGGTCCGTCTTCCTGAAGAAAAGAACAAAATAATTAAGGATTTGGAAAGAATACTGGCAAAGAAAGATCCCTCTTTGCTTAAACCGGAATATTTCAGGGCATTATGATCTCTTTGAGGGATAATGTACCAGGCGGTTTATATTTAATACATTTTTCATTTCAGCTCTATTTGGCGGGATGCTTTTTAAATCCTTATACGGCTGATCAACTTGACTGACTATTATGCTTGTTGGATAATGGGCTTATTAAAGCCCATATTTTAATTTTTTATATTATTTATTCGAAGGATGTACGGATGATTGTTGAAAAAGTAATTCCGGGGAGGATCGCCGATCAACTGGGGGTAGAACCGGGGGACAGAGTAAAGACAATTAACGGCGAACCCGTCAGGGATATTTTAGATTACAGGTTTCTTACCTGTGCTGAAATAATATCTGTTCTTTTAAAAAAAGAAAGCGGTGAAGAATGGCTTTTAGACATTGAGAAGGATTACGAAGAAGATTTGGGCATCTGCTTCAAGCAGGAAGGACTGGGCAGGATAAAACGCTGCCAGAACAACTGCATCTTCTGCTTCCTGGCTCAGATGCCCAAAGGAATGCGAAAAACACTCTATTTCAACGATGATGATTACCGGCTTTCTTTTCTTCACGGGAATTTTATCACGCTTACAAACTTAAGCAAAAGAGATCTGGAGCGTATTGTTAAACTAAGGCTCACCCCGCTTTACATATCCGTGCACACAACCAATGCCTCTTTGCGAAATAAAATGTTGAACAATCCCCGTTCGTGGAAAATCATGGAACAGTTGGCTTTTCTGGCCGAGGGCGGAATCATGATGCAGACCCAGGCAGTAGTTTGCCCCGGAATAAATGACGGTCCGGAACTGCAGAAAACAATCGGGGATTTATATAGCCTATGGCCTGCAGTGAATTCACTGGCCGTTGTTCCTGTCGGCTTAACTCGCTATAGGGATGGCCTTCTTCCGCTGCAGGGATTTACCCGGGAAAAAGCCCTGGATGTGCTGGCACTGGTTGAGAAATCACAGAAATTGTGTTTAAAGCAGGGTGGTTACCCATTCGTTTTTGCCGGCGATGAATTTTATCTTGCTGCGGGTCATGAATTCCCCGGCGCTTTAAGATACGGAGGCTTTCCACAGACTGAAAATGGTGTCGGCTTAGCCAGACTATTTATGGATGAATGGGCAAAAACCTCCAGGAAACTGCCTGAAGAACTGCCAGTCCCGAGAAGCGCGACTATTGTCACTGGAGCAGCAGGTCAAAAACTGTTAATTCCTGTTATAGAAAGGTTAAGCAGAGTTAAAAATCTGACTGTAAATTTAAGAGTGATTGAAAACAGGTTTTTTGGGGAAAAGGTAACAGTAGCCGGTTTATTAACCCCGGATGATGTTTATAGTATATTGAAAGGCACGGAACTCGGGGATGTAGTAGTGATTCCTTCCATGATGCTGAAAAAGGATGAACCTGTCTTTTTAGACGGAAGCCGGGTAAAGGATCTGGCCGGAAAACTGAAAGCAAACATTGCCGTGGCGGATGGTCCGCGCGGGATTGTTGAGGCTATTTTTTCTGACAAGACATCCATGCCGCTGAAGCGATACCAACTACAAGGATGAAATGAAAAGATTATTTTCAGAGAAGAAAAACGCAATTATGAAAAGGGGATATCATGCCTGAACCAGTTGTAGCGATAGTAGGCCGCCCTAATGTAGGCAAATCAACTTTATTTAACCGTCTAACTGGGGGGCGGGCGGCAATAGTTGAAGAAAATCCGGGAATAACCAGGGATCGGCAGTATAAAACTGTTGAATGGAATGGACGTACGTTTATTCTGGTGGATACAGGCGGTCTGGATTACCAGGAAACAGACGAAATGTATGCTCAGGTGCGCCAGCAGGTTGAGGTTGCCATAAGTGAGGCCGATGCGCTTCTTTTTATCGTTGATGCGCGCGCAGGACTGACGGCTGTAGATGAAGAAATAGCTGTTAACCTCCGCCGGGCAGGAAAACCGGTTTTACTGGCAGCGAATAAAGTGGAGAAATTTGATGGCGCTGTTAACTATTATGATTTTTTTAAACTTGGGTTGGGGGAACCAATTCCCTGTTCTGCAGCCCATGGCTTGAACACGGGGGACCTGCTGGACAGGCTTCTGCAAGTTCTGCCTGTTTCTAAATATGAGACACTCCCGGAAGATATAGTCAAAGTGGCTGTTGTGGGCAGGCCCAATGTCGGGAAATCATCACTGGTAAACAGCATTCTTGGCAGCGAGCGCGTAATCGTCAGTGATGTTCCGGGAACAACCAGGGATGCGATAGATACCTGGTACCGGCGGGACGGAAAGGATTATTTGCTTGTAGACACTGCCGGAATAAGACGCAAAAGCCAGATCAAAGAAAGCGTTGAGAAGTACAGCGTAATCAGAGCATTAAAATCAATCGAACGCTGCGACATTTCCCTGATCATGATCGATGCCCAGTCCGGTGTGACCGAACAGGATAAGCGAATCGCCGGTTTCGTCCATGAAAAAGGTAAAGCCAGCATACTGGTCGTTAATAAGTGGGATTTAATCGAAAAGGACGAACGCACAGGTGAGTTGTATAGAAAGAAGGTACTGCAGGAACTTAATTTTCTGGATTATGCGCCTATAGTCCTGATCTCAGCTCTAAGCAGAAAGAGAATCCACCAGCTGTTAGGGACAATAGACGCTGTCTGGCTTGAATACAACCGCAGAATCGGGACTGGCGACCTTAATTCTTTAATGGAAGATATACAGCTTAGAAATCCGCCGCCGACAAGAAAATCAAAAAAGGTAACCATCTATTACGCAACACAGGGGGCGGTTAAACCGCCAACCATTGTGCTTTTTACAAACGCGCCTGAATTGATGCATTTTTCCTACATGCGTTACCTGGACAACCAGCTGCGTCAGGCTTTTGGTTTTAAGGGGACGCCAATACGTTTCATTTTGAGGAAACGTTCCAGAAAAGGGGAGCCTAATTGAATATAGCTTTGTTAGTAGTGTTCAGCTATCTGATTGGTTCAATTCCTTTTGGATTTTTGCTTGCCCGGGCAAAGGGGGTTGACATCAGGAAACGAGGCAGCGGGAATATAGGGGCAACAAATGTTTGGCGCAATCTGGGACTGTCGTCGGGCCTGCTGGTTCTTGTTCTGGATGCCCTTAAAGGGGTAGGATGTGTATTGCTGGGCCGTTATTTTGCAGGGGGAGATGTTCAGCTTCTTACAGCAATGGCAGTCCTGGCGGGGCATTCCTGGCCCGTTTTTTTGCGTTTTAAGGGTGGGAAAATAATTGCCACCGCACTCGGTGTGTTCGTGGCTCTTGACCCTTTGATCACAGTCCTGGCGGTATTGGTTTGGCTGGTTGTAGTTGCTTTGTTCAGGTTCGTCTCGCTCGGATCTGTTTTAGCAGTGATTTCTCTGCCTGTCTTTATGCTGATTTTTTCACGTCCGTGGGAGAAAGTGGTTTTTTCGGTCATCGTTGCTGGGATAGCAATTTTCAAGCACTTTCCCAATATAAAAAGTCTGCTTTCGGGCACGGAGACAAAAATAGGCCGGTAATCGTCCGGTTTGTTCGGTAAAACAGGCAAATAAACGAAAGGTGATTCCTGATGGATGGAAAAGTAGCAATCCTTGGCGCTGGAAGTTGGGCTACAGCCCTGGCGGTCCTTTTGGCAAACAAGGGACTGCAGGCAGCGGTCTGGTCAAGGAGAGCTCAATTAGCTGAAGAGATTAATGACAAACGGGAAAACATGCGCTACCTTCCGGGAGTTATTCTTCCCGATAAGCTGAAATTTACAGCTAATTTGGAGGAAGTTCTTGCAGGAGCGGGTTACGTTATTTTTGGTGTGCCTTCTTTCGCTTTTCGGGGTGTTTTACGGGAAGTATTGCCTTATCTGCCGTCTGGATCACTCATTATAAACGGCGCCAAGGGGCGTGAGTTAGATACTTTGATGCGCTTATCGGAAGTCTTTTCCCAGGAAGCCGGAACAAGGAAATTGGGATATGTTGTCCTGTCCGGACCTAGCCACGCCGAGGAAGTAAGCAGGGGCATTCCCACGGCAGTTGTTTGTGCGGGACATTCTGAAAAATATGCCGCAGCGGCCCAGGATCTTTTTATAACGGAAAATTTCAGGGTTTACACCAGTTCCGACATAAAAGGAGTTGAACTGGGAGGAGCGCTGAAGAATATAATAGCCCTGGGTACAGGTATCTCAGAGGGTTTGGGTTTTGGTGATAATACAACCGCTGCGCTGATGACCAGAGGTCTGGCTGAAATTACCCGGCTCGGAGTAACCATGGGGGCAAATCCCTCTACCTTTGCAGGGCTTGCCGGTGTAGGTGACCTGATTGTTACCTGTACAAGCAGGCACAGCCGTAACCGCAGGGCGGGCATAGAAATTGGGAAGGGCAGGTCTCTTCAGGAGGCCCTTGCTATAGTAAACATGGTCGTGGAGGGAGTGCGCACAACAAGCGCCGCCCGCCGTCTGGCAGATTTGCACAGGGTGGAAATGCCGATTACCGAACAAATTTATCTTGTTTTGTACGATAACCTTCCACCGCGTGAAGCAGTATTTAATTTAATGAGAAGGGATCGCCGGAATGAACTGGAGAGCAATTTAGGTTAGTCAATAAATAATTTTAGAGGATTCTTCTTGCGCCTCGGTAATTAGATGCATAGTAAGCGTCATTAAGCGAACTGTACCTTACTCCCTCATTGGTTGAGGCGTGAATGAACTTGCCTCCCCCAACATAAATACCAACATGATTAACCCCCTGGCTGCCGTAATAGCCGAAAAATACAAGATCATTCTGCTGCAAATCTGTTTTATCCACATGCGTGCCCAAAGAGGCCTGTGCTGCGGCGTTGTGCGGCAGACTTATACCGGCTTTATTAAAAACATAATATGTAAATCCGGAGCAATCGAATGAATTTGGCCCGGCACTGCCGTAAGAATAAGGGGTTCCCAGAAGGGGGGCTGCTGTTGAGAGAATATTATCTTCCACTTCATTGGTTGAACCGCGTGAAGAAAGTTTAGGCTGTTGGGTCTGGGCTACGACAGACCTGTAGCTTGGTTTGCTGGTGGTTTTTGTTTCTGTAGGTATAAGTAATTTTTGTCCGGGATAAATGAGGTCGGTTTTTAAGCCGTTGGC
>JBAZGB010000070.1:0-12009 GCA_041653135.1 Eubacteriales bacterium
ACCTGAATTCAAAGCTTGTTCGCTTTATCGGAGATCCTGAGAAACGAATAGAGGAGGATGCTCTCAGAATGCTTCGAGCGATTCGATTTGCTCTGAAGCCTGGTTTCGAGATCGAATGTTCTTCCTTCGCGGCTATTCGGAGAAACGCAGAAAAGGTTTCTCGAATATCGGTGGAGAGAATTACTCTCGAACTAGAAAAAATGATAGCATGTCAAGATCCGAAACGAGCACTGACTCTTCTTGACACCTCAGATATCCTCTTTCTCATAATTCCTGAGCTATCGAGACTTCAAGATACTCTTCAGGATAGTTTCTGGCATCCTGAAGGCGACGCGTGGAAGCATACGCTTCTCGTCGCTTCGGCTCTTCGAGGACAGTCGTTCGAACTTCAGTTTGCCGGATGGTTACACGATATCGGGAAAGCGGAGTGTACTCGATACGACGAAAAAGACGGAAGGATTCATTCCTTCGGTCACGAAAAAATAGGAGCTGAATTAGCGGAAGCAATCTGTCATCGATTGAAATTCTCTACGGAACGTAAAGAGCACATTGTCTGGCTTGTTGCGAATCACATGAAGTTTCATCAGAACGGAGATCAGATGAAAAAATCGACTCTTCGTCGACTGATGGCTTCACCGTACTTCGGAGATCTCGAGAAGCTGACCTTGGCGGATATAGTATCATCTAATATGGACTTCACTGAATACGATGCCATCCAAGATCGTATAGCAGCAATAGAGATAGAGGGTCCTCGACGTGTACTTCCTCCTCCTCTCATTACAGGGGAGGATCTTATACGACAAGGTTTAAAACCAGGTCCTATCTTCAAGGTTATATTAACTCGAGTTCAGGACATGCAGCTCGAGGGTATACTCTCTTCGAGAGAAGATGCGTTAGAGAAGCTAAGCGATATGATATCGCAATTGTGAGGTTCAATGAAACTAACACGCGAAGGTCTCGAGCGTAGTGACGGTCGAGAAGTCTGGATATGTGACTATCACTTTCGAGATCCTTCGAAAAAACTAACGAGAGCCATTAAGCCTCAGAAGGTACTAGTTCGGGTGCAAAGGAGAGAAGGTTTCGGAAGTTACACGCTACGCCCGACAATTCTTTTCGCAACTCTCAAAGAAGGAAGCACAATCTCTTTCGAAGACAACACGTGTGAATCTAAGGAGCTCTCCGTCTTCACCGACGAGCTAGAGTGTCGACAAGAGTTTACTCGTCAGCTTCGTAAAGCTTGTCAGGAACTTCAGACATGGAGAAATAGCGTTAATACAATCGTCACTAGTACGATAGTAAAATTCGAAGCCCTGATAGTTCAGGAAGGAAGGTAATATGAGTCAGTCGAGCGGAGCTACTACGTCACGAGGAGGAATCGGTTTCTGCAGTCTTCTTACGATAGTCTTTATCGTATTGAAGCTGACGAAAGTCGTCGCATGGTCTTGGTTTTGGGTTCTCAGCCCGATGATCTTCGGAGCGGCCTTGACCGTTCTCGTGCTTCTGGTTCTTTTCATCATAATGATCATCGCAAACTCCTAGGACAATCGATCTCTCCTCTACGCCTCTCAGAAATGAGAGGCTCTCTTTTGCTCAAAAAAATCCCCTTCCGAAGAAGGGGATCGATTAGCTATGAAAGTAGCTTAACTTACACAACAACGCCTCGGATGTTATTGATCTTGATAATACCGAAGTATTTGTTGTTCAAGATCTGCCAGTCACCGAACGATGCCAGTCCTGCTTCCTTATAGAAGTTCTTCCTCTGTAGCGAACCCGTGCTGAAGAAAGGAACTAACGTACCGAACGCGATAGACACGTCAGCTTCGTTGTTTTCGTTCTTCCATACACATAGCAGCTCATTATCAGGAATGACGTCCGAAGGAACCTTGAATACAGGAACGCCGAGAAGTTCGCCAACCTGATATCCACCGATTCGAGGCTGTGCGCCCTTAGTCGTGAATCCGTTAACGAGTCGAAGGTATGTAACAGCTCCCGGTCCGCCAACGATGCGGCTTACGCCTCCCCTCTTGATGTCGTTGTACTGTACGTCACCGATTCTCTCGATGATCTGTGTGATGGTCTGAGCAGTAGCAATGTAGCTATCGTCAGTACCTGCGCCAGCTTCAGCGTCGAATTCGAGCTTTGCGTATCCGTTCGTCTGTGCAGCGGAATAAGCAATCTTAACGGCCCTGAAGTCCAATGCCTTCTTGATTTCCTGGCCAGCGGCGTCCATGAGAGTATCTTCTGTGGAAACACCAACCGTAGAATCGAGAAGCAGTTCAGACAGCGTTGTCCAACTTACACCGAGTGTAGTGGGTCGAATCTTGAACTGGTAGTCAGTCATGACCAGCTCAACTTCACCGAGGTGAGTACCGAGCAAGTCAACTTCTGAATTGTATCGACCAATGGCTTTCGTTACCAATGCTCGATCTGCGCCTTCGATAGTATATACGCCGTTTCCTGCGTATATAATTGTTACAGTGTATGCTGAACCGACTGTGAAAGTTCCGCTTCGGTTCTCAATAGCGATGCAAGTGCCGTCAGCCGCGAAGAACTGTGCGTAACCAGGGATGTAAGCGCCAGTCGCGAACTCGTTAGCAGTGAAGCTAGCAGTTATAGGATCAGCACCACCCATTGTGGCTCGTGCCATTTCAGTCGGGAATAGATCCTCGCTGTCCTCGTATGTTACGTGGCTGGTATCGAACGGAGTCGAGTCGCCCATGTAACGAGAGATTGCAGAACCTTTAGCTGTGTACACAGGCTTGATGTACTTGATGGAATCTTTTGCAGTCTCCATGGCGAACTCAGTAAAGAGCTTGTCTCGGATGCTGTTAGGATATGCCAGTCGAACAAGACGAATCATGTTCTCAGGAGTCGTTGCGAATGCATTGCTGTACTGAGTTTCTGACAGCTTGCTAAGATGCTTTACCTGATTCTCTAGGAGAATAGCTAAAGTCTGTGCTCGCTTCTCTGTCATGTTCTTTAGTCCAGATCCGATTTCCGGAACTCTGGACCACTTTTCTACGAGGCGATCAGCGCGAGCTGCTCTCTCGTTAAGAACGTACTGATCGGTTGAATCGATCTTAAGTGCGTCCTCGGTCATCTTTGTGCGAATACCCATAAAATTACTCCTTCATGGTATTGTAGAAACAATATGTAAAGGGGAGCAATTTCTTCTTTTTGTTTTACATGTATTTGAAGAAACTTTTTTGAAAAACGAAATAGATGTTTTTGTATGTATACTCTACACGATTCTATATATTGAATCGCGTTTGTGTGAAATCATATTAGATTCCACAATCTCTCTGTCTTCCTTTCCCTGTGCGTACGAATAGTTAGTGTACTATGTCTTCAATAGGTTAGAACGCCTTGTGATAGAGGTCTTCGTCTTGCTCAGAAGAACCGTAGTCTGCCATCTCTAGTACCTGAGAACACATATCTAGAACATCCGGGAGAGAGGAGTCAGTTTCCTCTATCTCACCGGATCTCATAGCGAAGTGAAGCTCCGTAAGAGCTTCTAGAGCTCTGCCGGCAATATCGTAACCGCTACTCTCCTCCTTTAAACGAGGCTTTCTCTTTAGTGTAATTTTCACTATCTATTCTTCTCGCGAGAGACTACTTCTCTTATAGTTTCATTCGTAAAAGACTCTAGCATCCGTAATGAGTCATTCTTTGTCTTAGGTCGATTGAAACCAATGATCTTAGTTAAATCTTCATCTAGTCTAAAAATAGGAGCCTCTACAGATTCTCTTAAAGATTCATTCCAGTGGCGAGCTTCGATACTTCCTGCCGCAGGCCCGTTTGTGTTCTTTGGAGTAAGCTGATCCATAAGAATGTTCTTAATTTCAGATATTGTAAGCCCGTATTTTTTTGAAAGATGATCTACAATTTCATTATCAGGAAACCCCTCTGCTGACATATTCTCATATTCAGCTTCAATGTCTCCGCTAGTTGCTTCTTCATTGGCCGGATTTTTCATTGAGAGCCAGTCGTCTAGAACGTCCGTAGCTTCGTAGGGTTCGATACCGAAGCTATCGACTAGAGCTTGCTTCATTGAGTCAATCTTATAAGCTACGTCTTCCGGTTCAGAAGCGTCGAGATATGACTGATCTGCCGAAAGTTCATCTAGAAATATTTCCATCTGATCTTGAAGAGTTCCCGTTGCAGCCTCCTCTATCGCAGCACGATCTGTGGCTTTCGTCATTCCTGTCGAAGAGCTTCCTGTCCATTTCCTATTAGCTAGAGGATTAGAAGGTCGAGCTAGTACGCTTTCTATTGTAGTATGCTTGCCGGCTTCATCCCACACGGAAGGACTGTCGTTGGTCGCATCCCATCGTAGCTGCCTTTCGGGATTCTCTGAAAGCCAGCTCATAACGAATCGAGCGTTTGGAGTAGAAAATCTCTTAACTCCGGTTCCGTCTGGATTTCTCGACCAAGGAATTATTAAAGTACTCCCTTCAACTTTGACAGGAGCACGACTTCTCACTTCTTTTATTTTTTTCATACTAGCGGTTCCGGAAGTTTTCTTCCTAAATCAACTTTCTGCGCAGGGGTAGAAGTCTCTTCTCCTGCTGGAGGTTGAACAGCTGCAGGAGCCTGCTGTACCGTACCTTGCTGAGGCTCCTGAGTTGAAGCTTCTGCAGTTTGAACTACAGATGATAAGAGACTAATCACAGCCACCTTGAATCTTCGTAGTTCCTTTTCAAGAGCAGTATCGATTTGAATCCACTTATTCGCGAGGGCCACGTTCTGAGACTCCTTACCGAACTCATCGATTATCATTTCGAGATACGCTCTATCGATCTTTGAACCGTCACCGAAGGAGATCTCAAGATCCGAATTAGATATTTCATCTAACGCAGACTTGAGCTTTTCTGTAGAGGTTCGATCGTTTGTAAAATTAACATCCGATACGGGCATTCTTTTCTCCTAATTTTCTTTTACTACGTCTAAACTTAATCCCACGTAGCAGGAAGATTCAAAGGAGCTCGATCTCGTATTTTACGGCCTGTTGTTGATTCGGTAAGAGCTTGTCGCTCCGATCTCTCAAGCCCATTAGCAGCAAAGGGAATCGAATTCATCTCTGCTAGAATGTTCGTGTAAAGCTTAGATGCTTCGAAGAACGTCTTGCAAGCTAACAGTCTGCTCTTATATGGAAGAATCTCTCTACCGTGTCGAGCTTCAAGATCCTTGTAGTAGTTCTGAACCGAGCCGGTTTCTCTATATCCGAAGAACTGATCTTTAGGAGCAGTCAACGGTTTTTCTCGAATAACGTTTCCTTTTGCTTCCTGCATCTTCTTCGCGAATAGAGTAGCTCTCTCAAGCTCCTCCTGAGTCTGCGAAAGAACGGACTTGTAACCCTCTACGACCTTATTCTTAAGAGTAACGGTCTTCCTTGCAGCTTCGAGAGCCCTTTGTAGTTTACCTAGCTCTTTCAGAGTCGACTCTTCGATAGCTCCGCTCTTAAGAGAGCTCTTTCGAACCTCTGCAAGCTTACCTTCAAGAGAGGATATCTTGTGCTCGTATATCGTTTTAGCTCTGACAGCTTTCGTCTGAGCTTCCTGTAGAGCATCTTGAGTTGGTCGAGCCTTTAGAGCCTCTAAAGCTTCTTGAAGTTTCTTCTGAAGACCTTCAGCAATCTTCTTCCAGTCCTTGGCTTGCTTCTCAAGTAGCTGAGCATCGGTTGCGATTCGAGCTACACCTTCTTTCAGCTCTTCAGTCTTCTCGACTCCGAAAACCTCTTTAAGATTTACGTGCTCCTGAATCGCCGTACTGATTTCAGTTTTCGTATTTACGATATGCTCATCAATACGAGTTGCGATCTCAGTGAAGTCGTTCGATGATTCGTCGAAGTACGATCGAATCTCTTCAAGCTCGGCAAGTCTCTGAGACGGGTTAACGATTGCAAGAGCCTCTGTAAGGAACTCTTCGGTATCTCGTCTAAATCGTTTTTCCTCGGACTTAGAGAGCTTCTTGTTTACAATATCTACCTTTTCATTCAAGGCCATTGTTTCAGTCTCCTTTATCTCTACTTCCTCGGTCTTTCGCTGAGGAGAAGCGTTTTCTTTTTTCATACCTATATCGCCAAATACGTTCTGGCTAGGATTTAATACCCAATCTGAGACTCGCTCTAGCATATAGGACTCAGGATTAACGGTGGTTCCATCTTCCAGAAGCTCGCCGAAACCTGAAGAGCTGAAACCAAGCCTTCCGCCTGCTTCTAGTTTCTCTTGTGCTAGTTTACCCCAACTTCCGATGAGATACACGTCTGCTTCAACAATTCCTGGTTGAGATTCGGAGAATCCAACGTTATGCCAAACGCAGAAGCTATCCTTTACTGCACCATCTTTTTCAGGATGATCTGCGAGACCGTCACCGCCCTCCCAAATATTCTTCTGATTCTGAATGATGTTCTCCCAAAGAGCCTTTGAGTAGATTCGTCCGTTTAGATTCTTCCAATCGTATCGAGAAACAGGCACGCGATATGCCGCTATGCATTTATATTTATTGCCCTTCGAATCTTCGATAAGACTCTCTATGCCTTCTTTCAGTGCGATAGGTCGAGCCTTAAAATCAGAAGGAGTAGACTCCTTCATTGAAACAGAAAAGCTCTCAGTAAATCGCTGTAATGCCATGTTTTAGTTCCTTTAGTTATTTAGTGATGTTTTTTGCGTAAGGTTGTTTTACGTATTAGCCTGATCGCCTTTCGCTCCGTCTCTGCGCTGTAAGAACTCTTCGCTCTCAACGTCGAGCTCTTCTTCGCCGATATCGAAGCCATCGGTATCTTGCTCTTCGTCTAGTTTCAGATCTTCTTTCATCTGATTCCAGCTTTCTCGTGTCTTGGTCGGAAGAGATCCTTCATACTTATTCATAAATCCGCGTACGGTTTCTTTTAAAGACTTCATCGGTTTTCCTACCATTGTTTTTGCACCTTCGAGAGTAGTTAGCATTAGATCCATGTCAGGAGCAATACTCGTATTTCTATAGTGACGGCCGTTTCGTACGGTTTCGTCTATCTTAGTCCAAACTTTCATAACCTCAGTATAAACGACCTGCGAAGATTCCTGATATCTCTTCTTCAGTTCAGCCTCTCTAAGCCTCGGATTTCTCTTTCGAGTACTCTCGAGCTTCACTCCGTCCTCTTCAGTATTAGCCTCAGCCTCTTCAGGCTCTTCACCTGTTTCGGTATCGAGGTCTATACCTTCGTCTGTGCTAACTTCTTCAGTGCCTAGATCGAGTTCGCTGTCTTCGAAGCCGGCGTTCGTATCTCCGCCTCCGCCACCTATACTCGCTCCTCCACCGAGATCTCCGCCGCTATCTCCGAGACCTTCGGAATCAGAGGCAGTAGCATCTACTTGTTTTGCTAGAGGATTTGGTTTGATCCACTTACGAATATCTTTGTCAGTGAGGAAGGAGAACTTGCTTAGTATATCCTGAATAACTTCTTGAGGAAGAGGATCGTCTATTGCGCCTATAATACTAGAAACGGTATCGAGAACGCTCTTGCTTAATTCCAAACTATCGTTCTTCGCTTGCTGTCGTTCTGCTGAAGTCTCTTCATTAGGGAACTTCATTGATAGAGTGAAGGTCTCTCGATAGTCGAATTCACCGGTGATTGCAAAGTGAATCCTGAATAGATTAGAAAGGCCCTCTAGAAATGCAGACTGAATAGTAAAGGCTCTCCGCGCGAACGGTTTGAACTGCTCGATAAGAGATATTGCTGAATTACCGAATACTCCCATTTCAGGATTGAGATAGCCCTTAGGAACGCCAGAAGCGATCGCGACGCGATCCTGATATAACTCTAGATCCCCGATGGAATTAAGATCGATGTTAGGCGAATGAACCTCGATACTCATAAAATCTTTCGGCATCCATATACGAGTATTCACGGACATTGTTTCTGAGTTATTTCCTGCTTCACCTAGATTGTCGTACTGCTCTCTAGTCTCCTCTACCTTAGCCCAGACCTCGTCAACGTCTAGTCCCGGAGGCATTGAGATTTCGTATGCAGTAATAGGAAAAGACATTACGCGAGCTAAGCTCTGTAATGTCGATGTAGCGTTGTATTGTCGGAACGGCGCAAGAGCCTTCAGGAATAGGGACTTCCCCATAGGATAGAATTCGGATTGATCTGCATTGAGTCTAAAGTGAACGATGTTCCACGGAGGAACTACCATGTTTCCATCGAGAACGAAACCGAACAGCTTCTTGTCAAACATGTCCGCAAATTCGCTGCTACCGTCTGCTTCAAGAGTGTCTAGCATCATCTGTAGCTTAGCATCTTTCGATAGGGCTGTAACCATATCGTTATTCAAAGCCAATTGAGATGCGGCGAGAATAGGATCAAACTCCAATCTCTCCGTCACTTGATGCACGTTGATAGGATTAATTCGGATAACTCCGCTCGGAGTAACCTTCGCGGACCAGAAAGCATCTCCAGCCCAAGCTAGAGTATACATAACTGATCGAACTCTATTTTGTGTAACACCCCACTGATTAAGGAGATCTTCCATCTTCTGCTTCATTCGAGCATCTGCACAATCAATGTTAATGAGCGTGTCTTGTGAATCTATCTGAGAGCTTTCATCGGCATAGAGATCTGCAGCCTGGCCGAGGAACGGATCGTTGAGAATAGCAAACTCAAGTTCTGCTAATCTCTTTAATCGATCTTGATAGTTCGTATACGTGTCATATACGTCCGAGGTCCATGCATCGAAGAGGCTGTCAAGAGTCTTGCTCATCTTCGTATTGAAGATTCTAGGCATCTTACCTTGAGCCACTCTCATATCGCTCTCAGCATCGACCTTTACAAATTCAACGCTACCTCTCTTACCGAGGCTTCTCTTGTTTTTAGGCTTTCTAAAGCCCCAAAGAGAGGTTAGATTATTATAGAAAGAGCTTCGTTGTTTCTGAGCTCGGCTCTGAGGTTTTCTTTCCGTGTTTGCGGCGTCTGAAAGAGGAGCCTCTGAAGCTTTAATTTTTCCGTCACTTACTTCCATCTAAGTCCTTCTTTCTTAATAATAAATCTTGGAACGGCCACTTGGTCGAGTTCCGTGCTTCATTCGATTCCGTATGTAATCGAAATTAGCTCCGTTATCCTCGTTCGATTCGCTAGTGGCTTTGAAGGTTTCGGGAATCTTAACAGTCGTGTTCCCCCAAACTCTGCTTGCCATCTTACCGCATCGCGGACATACGACAGAGGCCGGAATCTTATCTTTCATAGACATCTCTCTGAGAACGTCTACGTTACACTCGTCACATACATATTCGTATAGCATGTACGCTCCTCTTTTCTATTTAGTCAAGTTCAGGTCGATTAGACCTTTATGTATTTCAAAATGCGACATCTTCTCGAGATCTTTCTTTAAGAAGTTTTCCTTCAAATCTCGTCTTCTCTGTATTTCTTCCATGTCCTTAAAAACGTACACGCGATTGTCACCTCGCTTAACGTTTACGCCTAGTACGATCCAAGCCTGCGTATTCGGTATTCCTCGAGACCATTGCAGTAAAGCTTCCATCTGATGATCTTCAACTCTCTGAAGACTGAATGAACCTAGAGTGCTCATGTATTTACATTCAACTACTAGAAGTTTTCCTTCCCAGCTTCCAATGAGATCGAACGGTCTTTTGATCGTCTTAGCATAATCTCCGCTTGGATCTGGAATTTTGTACCCGAGCTCCTTAACTACTATCAAGGAATTCTTAAAGACGGTGCAAAGCTCACTCTCATTTCTCATTTTTCAGCTCCGTATCTTAATTAGTGAGAAAATACTAAATAGTCAACGAGGTCTGAAGAATGACAAAAATACAAGCAGTGCAGCAATATAGCAATAGACGTATCCGTGACGTTTGGGTAAAGTACGGCTCAAAGGAGCTCCCCGCTACAACTGTCGGTTTTATCGCTAACGATATTTTCAGATTAACAGCGGCGGGTACGATTTTCGACGGAGCTCTAATGATGAGTATTGCTGATGAGACTCTTGCTACGGTTATCGACTGGGCTGCGTACGAGAGAGAAAGCCTTACGCTTAAGACGATTCAGACAAGTACTACTCACGTCATTCATCCCACGATATACTGTCTGATGTTAGCTGCAGAGTTAGCTGCGATACCTGAACCGTATGATCCCGACTTTATTCCTTTCCCTGATCAAGATCCTATCCTCATAGAGGAAAACGAGCTTACGAAGATTCTCAAGGACGTAGGCGTACCGTTCATCACTCTTGAAGAATTAGAGTTCACTAGAGAGGATATTCTTGAGAACATCGTCAAGCCGGCTATGCAAGAGTATTTTAAGTGGTATCCTATCGTAACTATCGAGCGGCAAAACCTCTTTAACAATGCAATAAATATTCCTATTCCTCCGTGGGCCTTTACGGCGAAGCGAGTATACGTAAATCCGGGATATCCCGTCAATTCCAATATAGCCAATCCGACTCTCAGATATTTTGATGAAGTATTATTAGCCGCGAGTTCTCGAGGAGCATGGGCTAATCCGTCGATCAACTATAAGAAGAAGCAAGGATACGTCGGAACAGGAGACTACTCAACGTTTATTCTGGAGAAGGCTGCTCGGCAGGGTGCCGTCAACTACGGTACGAGACAGAGGTTGAACGTTAATGTTCATCGAGGCTCGATTGTAGGGTATTGCAATAAGACGGGTACGATCGAGATTGAGTGGGCTCAGTGGTCGAATGACTGGAACGATATTCTGTTCAATCGTCGTTCTGAGGTTCGAAAGCTGGCTACCGCATATGCTCTTCGTGCGTTCGGTATGTTGCGATCGCAGCAGTCTTCAGACTCTCCAGGCCGATTAGACTATTCGAAATTCTTGGAGCGAGCAGATAAGCTTGAAGAAGAGGTTACTGCACTATGGCAATCCGCACCTAAGGTTGCACTCATTAGAAGTTAAGTTTGCGAGAAACTCTCAAACTAGTTTGCGAGAAACTCTCAAACTATAGTAGATAGTATTAATTACAAAAAATAATAAAAGAAATTTAGAGGTCTTGCGACCTCTATTTTTTTTTCTATCCTTATTTCAATACTTTATAGACGGAACTAACTATATTATACTGTAGTCTAAGTACTCGTTTTAAGGAGTCTAGTGGTTATGAAATTATCAGTGAAGCAAGCCGAAACCGTTCGCTCAGTCTCGTTCTTTGCTCTTTTTATCGTTGACGTTTTGCTGTCAATCAATCTATACTTCTCTCTCGGCGAAAGCTGGTGGGAGAAGCTAATTCTTATTGTCATTTCGTCCGTACTGATCTGCGTTAAAGTTCTAACGCTGCTTAACGGCTCTCGAGCTCGAATTCAGTATAACTCGCTCAAAGGTTCAAGCGAAACAATCAAGAGGCGCAAGTCTCAGTCTTTACGAAAAACTATCGTAGCCTACATTCTCTACGCTGCCATTGCAGTTACAACGATCACTGCAAGCTTAGGCTATACTCTGACAACCGTAGATAGAGTGAACGAGATAAGGACCGTAGCAACGAGCGATGAAAAGGTCGAGACTCGAAAAGAGACGATCGAGATGTACAAGGAAGATATCGCTGAGAATAAATTAACGGTAGCTCAGCTTCGACTGGATCTAGAAAAGTATGATACGTCCTGGGTTGGTCAGCGAAATAAGATCAATACTCAGATGCAGACTATCACGGATAAAAATATCGAGCTTCAAAATAAGATCATAGCTTTGAATTCCGAAATAGAGAGCTTCAAGGACGCAGACGTAACGAAAGCCGTTTCTCAAAAGAAAACGATGTACGCTCTTCTTGGAGATATCTTCAAAATACCCGAAAAGATCGTTATGTTAGTTCTACTAAGCTTAATTTCTCTCTTGATAGAGATGAGTCTACTATACACCTCAACACCCGTTGAAGACGATGATGAGCCTGTAGTGAATCCTCCTAGTAATGAAGGTCGTGCTAGACTTTCTGAAAAAAAAGAGCCCGTAGAGAAAATCATTGATATAGAAACGCTCGTTCAATCTCCTGTTCCCGAGGTTCCTCT
>JBAZGB010000071.1:0-10516 GCA_041653135.1 Eubacteriales bacterium
ATGCTTTATCGGTACTAGAAAATCTTCCTGTCGTTGGAAAGCTGGCTCAGTGATATTTATTAAAATAATAAAGGTAATATGCGGAATCATATATTAAAATGATCAAGAACATATCGAATATGATATAATTTAGTATGGAGGGATAGAAATGTCATTATGCAATATAATGGTTGTTAGAGTGAATTATCGTTCGAAAAGTGCGGCAGATATCCAGAATATATTTACAAAGTACGGTTGTTCAATAAAAGTGAGATTAGGATTGCATGAAGCAGGAGATGTGTGTTCTGAGGATGGATTAATTATTTTGCAATTGACCGATAGTAAGGATGAAATTGAGGCTTTCAACAATGAGTTGAACTCAGTTGATGGTATTAAAGCTAATACAATGGAAATATAGATATCAAAAGAGAAGAAATTAGAGAACATGTTATATATTCAGCCTGAAATTTCTTTGTCAAAGATAAATAATTCTTCAATAGAGGAGTTTAACGCCTTAGCAATTTTGACAGCAAGTAATAAGGAAGGATTATATGTCCCTTTTTCTAAATAAACTATTGTTTCTCTTCTAACACCGACTTTCCTTGCCAGATCTTCTTGCGTTAAATTGTACCTGGCCCTATATTCTTTTATCCTGGTCTTCATCTTAAATGTTCTCCTGTTTGTTTAAAAACAACCAGGATATTACAAAGGAAACTGCCATTCCGACCATTCCCAAGACAAATATTTGGCTTTGATTTATATAATTGTTATTCCTTAAAAACTCCAAGGCAAGCCAAATATATAAAGAAATATAGTAAGCATATCCTGCTGCGTACATCTTGACTTTTTTGGTTCTTTCGTCTTCCATTGGAAAGCCTTTAATAACGGTATAATTATTCTTTAAAGAAACCATCGCAATTGCGCATACAGTTATGGCTGCCAGTAAAGGATATATTGCCTTCGTAATACCGCCTTCCAGCCATAATCTGAAAGCAAATAAGAATGCGCTGATCAAATAGATAACCTCCTTGATAAAGAAATTCTAACATGATGTTATATATTTGTAACATCATGTTAGAATTATATCACAATATTAATCATTGTAAATATATTATCAAAAAAACTTAACTTGCCTTTTGCAGCATATCTATCCTTTCCTCTGTAGGCGGATGTCAATATGACTACATCTTGTTGTTTAGCTAAATAAGTTTCCTATTGGCAAAGGGCTGGGAGTTATTTCTCCCGGCCCTTTTTTCAACAGGCGCCCTTTGAGCTAATTCCGGGTGTGCGGGGTACTCTTGAAATCTTAGAAAAACTTTTTGCTGTTCATAAAGCCCTGGACATCATTAAGCGTTTCACCGAAGCGCTGGAAATGGACTATTTCCCGCTCCCGAAGGAATTTGAGCACGTCTGTGACCAGGGGATCATCGCTTAACTGTATTAAATGCTCGTAAGTGGAGCGGGCCTTTTGTTCTGCGTCCATGTCCTCGGTCAGATCGGTAATCGGGTCTCCTGTGGCCTGGACGTATGAGGCTACCCAGGGCACGCCGTTGGCGTCGTTCCAGAACAGTGCGTGGTTATGCTGGGCATAGTGCCCGCCCAGTCCGGCAGCCTCCATTTGCTGCGGGCTGACTCCCCTGGTCAGCTTGTAAAAGATAGTCGCCACAATTTCCATATGGCCCATTTCTTCCGTACCTATATCGGTCAGCAGACCTTTGGCCTTGTCGGTGGGCATTGAGTACCTCTGGTTAAGATACCTTAAAGAGGCCGACAGTTCTCCATCCGGGCCGCCGTACTGGGTGATGATTACTTTTGCCAGTTTGGGATTGGGCCCGCATACCTTAACCGGATACTCCAAATTTTTTTGATATATCCACATTTGCTGATCTCTCCTTAGTTTAATTTACATGTCCCAGGGCCAGGGGGAGTTAATCCACTGCCAGGGATACTGGCTGGTGGATAAGCCGAAATGAAACAGCGGGCCATAAAGTTGTTCATAAGACGCAATACGCTGCTTCAGCTGGGGCACAATTGAGTTATATGCCATTAGAGCCTGCTGGTCATTGGGGTGTGTATCCAGGTAAAGGTTCAATTCAATGGCGGTGAACTGCAACTGCTGAATTTCAAGAAGCATAGCCTGTTGATTATTGTTAATATCGGCCTTTACCGGTTGAACAATTTTTTGGGCCTGGGGGTTTTCCTGGCTGTTATCCATTTAATTCACCTCGTTTTTTAGCCTGTGTAAGGCATTACAAGTTCAGGGAAAAGGGTGCCGTGCATTAGAGCTTCGGCCGGGCTGAAAACCTGGCCCATATTCTGCCAGGGTACATAAGCATGAGCCAGTTGGAACGCAAAATCAAGCGTCGGGCTGTCCGGCTTCGGTGGTGTGCCGGGCATTACAGGTATATTCGGGTAGGGGTAATAGTTCATTGTTAAACCTCCTTGAGCGCAGTTTATATATCTTATGCAACATATGCCTCAATTGACATACATTGGCAGCAATAAAAGAAAATTACCTTACATGGAATATAATACGGGACATTTTCAGCGGATGTACTTTTCAGCGGGCTTTTTAACTTGACTTAAGCAAATCTGGGGAACAAACACGGGCGCCGTACTTGAAGTCAAAAAAATGCGTGTTGAGGAAGGTGAAGAATGAAATTGGATAATGTTGCCGGATAAACATACGGCTCGCCGGGCATGGGGCAGCGGGAGCCGTGAACGGCCGGCTAAACAAGACTGCCGGTGATAGTCTGATTGGATTGATTTTGAGGGTTGAGCAGAAATATTTTTGATAAGTGGTTGGCGTTTTTAAAGGCGATGGAGAGCATCAATTTAATCCGGTTGAGCTGGTTGACCTCGCTGGCGCCGGGGTCATAATCAATAGCCGCAATATTGGCCTGCGGGTAATGTCTTCTTAAATTCTTGATCATTCCTTTTCCGATAACATGATTGGGGAGACAGGCAAAGGGCTGGACACAGACAATATTGGGCGCGCCGTTTTCGATCAGCTCGATCATCTCCGCTGTCAGAAGCCATCCCTCACCGGTATGGTGCCCGAGCGACAGTATTTTGCCGGCCCTTTCCGCCTGCGTGTAAATTGAAGACGGGGGTTCAAACCGCTCACTTTGTCCCAGGGCGGCTTTCATTTCTTTTCTGAAGAATTCCAATAAGTTGATTAGAAGCTTGCCGCTGAAATACTGCTTTTTACTGCCGTCCAGAACATAGTGTTTGTAGATCAGGTCGTAAGCGCAGTAGATGAAAAAGTCCATCATGTCCGGCACAATGGCCTCCGCTCCCTCGTCTTCCAGTACCTGCACGACGGAATTATTAGCCTGCGGGTTGTATTTGACCAGAATTTCTCCAACTACGCCCACCCGCGGCTTTTTTATATTACTGATTTTCAACTGGTCAAAATCCCTGACGATCTGGTGGATATATTTTTTAAAGCTGCCCGAATCGGCGTGGACGAGATGTTCGTTGCATATCTCGACCCATTTTCCAAACAGCGCGTTTGCCGAGCCCCGGATTGCTTCGTAGGGCCTGACCCTGTGCAGGACCCGCATCAGCAGATCGCCATAGGTCAGTCCCATGAGGGCTTTTTTCCACAAACGGGGGGTTATTCTAAAGCCCGGATTTTTCTCCATTCCCGCAACATTGACGGATATGACAGGAATTTGGCCGAAACCGGAATCCTGCAGTGCCTTTCTTAGCAAGCTGATATAGTTTGTAGCTCTGCATCCCCCGCCCGTCTGGGTTATAGCCACGGCAGTGTTATTTAAATCGTATTCCCCCGATTTCAGGGCTTGGATGAGCTGCCCCACAATCATGATGCTGGGGTAGCAGGCGTCGTTGTTGACATATTTGACGCCTTCGTTGACGGCATCCTGATCGGCTTTCTGCAGCAGGACAAGGTTATATCCTTCCGATCGAAATGCCCCTTCAATAAATTTGAAGTGAATCGGCGAGAACTGCGGGCATAAAATTGTACTTGTTTTTTTCATCTCTTTCGTGAAGATAATTCTATTGTTGACTACCGCCGCTGCCTGTTCCGCAATTCTGGCCCTGGCCCTGTCTTCCACGGCAGCCTTAAATGAACGGATTCTGATCTTGGCGGCGCCCAGGTTGCTTACTTCGTCTATTTTCAGGCAGGTATAGTGCTTGTCATGCTGGCTTAGGATTTCCTCCACCTGATCTGTGGTCACGGCATCGAGCCCGCAGCCGAAGGAGTTGAGCTGAATAAGTTCCAGGTCCTGCCGGGAGATTGCCAGGCTGGCTGCAGCGTACAGCCGGGAATGGTACATCCATTGATCCACAACCCGCAAAGGCCTTTTAACTTTTCCCAGGTGGGCTACCGAATCCTCGGTAAGGACGGCCATTCCATGGGAAACAATGATCTCCGGAATGCCGTGGTTGATCTCCGGATCAAGGTGATAGGGCCTTCCGGCCAGGATAATTCCCCTGGCGCCTGTCCGTTCCAGGTACTCCAGCACCTCTTCGCCCTTGTCCCTCATCTCCTGCTTGAACAAAAGATCTTCCTGCCAGGCCAGTTCTACGGCGCCGGCGACTTCCTTTTTGCTGACTGCAAAGGATTTTAATTCTTCAAATAGCCGTTCAGTCAGACGTTTCTTGTTGTTATACGGCAAAAACGGGTTGATAAAGCTGATACCATGGTCCTGCAGGATATCCATGTTGTGCTTGATGACGTCGGGGTAGGAAATAACAATCGGGCAGTTAAAGCAATTGTTGGCTTCCGCCTGTTCCTTGCGTTCGTGGATTATAGAAGGGTAAAAGATTGTTTTGACACCTTTTTGAGCCAGGGAGGCAATATGTCCGTGGGCCAGTTTGGCCGGGTAGCAGGCGGACTCCGAAGGTATTGTCTCTATACCGGCTTCATAGACGGATTTTGAGGATTGGGGCGACAATTCGACCCTGAAGCCCAGCAGTGTAAAGAAGGTGAACCAGAACGGGTAGTTTTCATACATATTCAGTACTCTGGGTATGCCGACAGTTCCCCGGAAGGCCTCTTTTCCCTCAAGCGGCTGGTAGGAAAACAGACGCTTGTATTTATAATCGAACAAATTGGGGATTTTCCCGGTGTTGTGTTCCCCGGCGACGCTCTTTTCGCAGCGGTTTCCGGAAGATGTACCTGGCCCCGTTGGAAAACTTGTTTATTGTCAGCCGGCAGTTGTTTGTACAGCCCCGGCATTTGCTTAAGTCACTGGAAACGGACAGGTTATCCAGCTCTTTTTTGGAGATCAAAGAACTTACCTGCCCCTCGCGGTATTTGTTCCTGGCGATGACGGCCGCCCCGAAGGCGCCCATCAGGCCGGCGATATCGGGCCGGACGGCTTTTTGCCCCGTGATGGCCTCAAAGCTCCGCAGGATGGCGTCGTTGTAGAAGGTACCGCCCTGGACTACAATGTGGCTTCCCAGATCCTCCGGCTTCCTGAGTTTGATCACTTTGAACAGCGCATTTTTGATTACAGAGTAGGAGAGGCTGGCGGAGATATCTCCCACGGTCGCTCCTTCCTTTTGCGCCTGTTTGACCTTGGAGTTCATAAAGACGGTGCAGCGCGAGCCCAGGTCGACCGGCGCATCGGCCAGCAGCGCCGCTTCGGCGAACTCCTGCACGGTTAGGTTTAATGATCGCGCAAATGTATCAATGAATGACCCGCAGCCGGAAGAACAGGCTTCATTCAAGGTAATGCTGTTGATAATCCCTTTCCTGATCTCGATGCACTTCATGTCCTGTCCGCCGATATCAAGGATAAAATCGACTTCCGGAACGAAATGCTGAGCGCCTTTGTAATGGGCGATAGTCTCGACTTCGCCTATGTCAACGGACAGGGCGGCTTTAATCAGCCCCTCTCCGTAGCCTGTTACTGAGGAATTGGCAATCATCGCCTGTTCGGGAATTTTTTAATATATGTCGGTGAGAATTTTTTTGCTGGTCAGCAGCGGGTTTCCCTCATTGTTTGTATAGTATGAGTATAGAAGATTTCCCTGCTGGTCAATGATACAGGCCTTGGTAGTTGTTGATCCGCTGTCGATGCCCAGAAAGCACCGGCCTTGAAAGGAGCTGAAATCGGCGCTGTAGACCCTGCTTGCGGAATGCGCCAGGGAAAATTCCCGCAGTTCCTCCTCACTTGTAAAAAGGGGGGCCAGCCTGGTTGTTTCCTGGTTGAAAACACTGTCCAGGACGGGCAGTTTATCAATCAACGACTTTAGTTGAACAGGTTCCAGTTCCCGGGAGGCTTTGGCCGCTCCAAGGGCGACATAGAACTGGGCGTGTTCGGGCACGATCGTATCATTTTCTGCAAGGCGCAATGTATCGATAAATCTTTTTTTCAGTTCAGGCAGAAAATATAACGGCCCCCCCAAAAAGGCCACCTTGCCCTTGATCGGGCGCCCGCAGGCCAGGCCGCTGATTGTCTGATTGACGACCGATTGGAAGGCCGAGGCCGCGATATCGGCGCGGGAGGCGCCTTCATTCAATAAAACCTGAATATCGGTTTTGGCAAAAACACCGCAGCGCGCGGCAATAGGATGAATGGTTTTATGCAGTTTGGCAAGTTCGTTTAAGCCAAAAGCGTCGGTTTCCAGCAGGGTCGCGATCTGGTCTATAAATGCGCCTGTTCCCCCGGCGCAGGAGCCGTTCATCCTCTGCTCCAGGTTTCCGGTAAAATAGGAGATTTTCGCATCTTCGCCGCCTAATTCGATAGCTACATCCGTATCCGGGATAAACTGCTCCACAGCTTTGCTGCAGGCGATGACCTCCTGGACAAAACCGATGTCCAGCCGCTGCGATACCGAAAGGCCCGCCGATCCTGTCAGCGCCACTGTAGTCAGGACATTTCCCGCGGCCTGGTAGGTCTTTTCAAGCACAGCGCTGATGGTCTTTTTTACATCCGCGTAATGCCTCCGGTAGTCGCTGTAAACAAGATTGTCGTTGTTATCCAGAAGAATAATTTTTACCGTAGTAGATCCTATGTCCAAACCCATGTGCAAAATTTGATCCGGCACAAGCATCCTCCTCATGGCTGAAATGCCCTTCCTTTTAAGGCTGTTTAACGCAGCTTCCTTCTTGGCTTCTTTTTCGAAAACAGGCTGTTCAAATCGGCGCTGATTGAATCCTTGATTGCTGTGCGGCTTTCCTTAAAGAATATTTCAACAGATTTTTTTAAATTGGATTTAGCCAGGCCATCCATATTTTTATATGTTTTAATCATCGAAACCGCCATAACAAGCTTTTCTTTCGATAAATCTTCTACCGTCCTGGCCCCGGTTGACTGGATGATATTAAACAGCGCGTCTACAAACTGCGCCTTTTCTTCGATTGAAATCTGATTAAGCCATGCCCTTACCGCCGCATTTATGTTCAGGCTGTATTTGGTCAGCCCTTTTTCATAAACAAAATTTGTCCCTTTTACTTCCCAGGTAAAGGCGTTATGCTGCATGAAGCTGGCTGCACGGCTGCCTACAATTTTATATTCTTCGCCGTGCTCCAGCAGCATACCGATGATTGAGGATTTCGGCACGAAAGCAATGATTTTATGAAGCGCCTTCCGATAGCCTTCACTTTGGATGATCCTGGCATGCAGCCCGGGCCCGTCATTGTTATAGATCCCGGTTATCCGCTCCCTGATCGTTTCGTCCACCTGGGTTGCCGCGTAAACAGCCAGGTTTCCTCCCTTTGAATGCCCGCCCAGATAGAAGTTTCCTGAAAGGTTGCCAATAATGCTTTTCGTATAAATAACAGCCTGATTCTGCGCCTGCACCTGATCCATAAAACTCATCAAAAAATCTTCTTTCCAGCCGATTATTGAATCACCGGTACCGCGAAAAGCAATAAAATGCAGATCATCGTTTATTGAAAAGACAACAGCTGAAAATTGCTTTGAATTTTCATAATCGATCTGGTTTACATAACCGGACAATTTAACATTGCGATAACGCTCCGATTGTGCGGCTTTATACAATAAGTCGGGAGTTCGTTTTAAAAAAGGATCCTTGTATGGTTTATACTTCTTTTCACTGAACTGCCGGGCGGCTTTAAACAAAGGAATTGGGTCAGAGACGGTTTCTTCCGGAACAATCCCGTCAAATCTCAAGTAGGCAAGTACGGAGAAGATCAGGTTGTCAACTTCATTAAAGCTGTCCCGTGTAAAACTTAAGTCTCCGCGCCATTCCAAATAATCAAATAGATTGTGCATAACAGCATGGCGCCTCCTCTTGCCAATAATCATCCTGACATCATTTTACCAGAAAATACATCAATTTTCCCTATTAATTGATACCGGTACTTGAAAGTTTATTTGTAAGCGCCAAATAGCCGTTGGCATCTATGAATAATGTTTGAACCTGACGCGTTATGCCTGGCGGCGGTTCCGTAATCTATGGTTGTGAAAAAAGGTATGCCCGTTTTATTTATATATTCCGGTGGAATTCCCTTGTCCCGGCCGGTTATCGCCGGTATGCGTTCATGTCCGCCGGTAAATTTTTTGACATAATTAAAGTTATACTTTCACGAGAAAAATAAAAAATCCTTTGGGGAATTTGTCGAAAGGCAAATTGAAAAGAGGTCTTTTAGCTTTAAGAAGCCGGTTATGCGGCTTTTCGCTGATTAAGTGTAAAATCATGAAAAGTCTTGAAGGAGCTCGAAAATTGAAGCAATTGGCAGTAATGCATAATGTTCTGTCTTGACAAACGTTGTTTAATTTGTTTGAATGAGCATAGTATGGTCATGCTGTGCAATATAAGCCGTCCTTTACAGCAACGGATCTTTAAAGGCACATCAATGAAAGGAATTATGGAAGAATTGTCTATTATGAGCGGCAGAAATATATCCCTTGAAGAAGCGCAAAACATTATTTTAAGTTCCATTAGTCCTCTGGGTTCTGAGAGCATACCGATTCTGGAAGCATATAATAGAGTTTTATATGAGGATATTGTATCGGATATAATGATCCCTCCCGAGGATGATTCGGCGATGGATGGTTATGCGGTAATCGCGGATGACACGCTTGGCGCTTCGGTTAACAGTCCTGTTAAACTTAAAATTACAGGAGAAGTACAGTCGGGCGGTTCTATTACCGGTAAAAAAGTCTTGAAAGGAACAGCAATAAGGATAATGACCGGAGCACAGATGCCGGAAGGCGCTGATGCGGTCGTCAAATTTGAAGACACTGAAGAAGAAGACGATTATGTAAAGATATACCAGCAAATAGGCAAATATAAAAATTACAGATTTCAGGGGGAAAGCATCAAAAAGGGGGATATCGTACTTTATAAAGGTGACCGGTTGGGTTCCGCTGGAGTAGGTATCCTTGCTTCGCTTAACTGCAAGACCGTCAAAGTCTATAAACAGCCAACCGTTTCGATTATCTCTACGGGCGATGAAATTGCCGATCCGGGCGAGGAAATTCGTACCGGCCAGGTTAGAAATACAAATGCCTATACTGTATATTCGGAAGTAAAAAAATACGGCGGTCTTCCCGTTTACCTGGGGATTGCCAAAGACACGATGCAGGACATGAAGGAGATCTTTGCCGGAGCCTTAACATCCGATGTCGTGATCTCGACAGGCGGCGTATCCATGGGAAGGTACGATTTTGTTAAAGATGTCTTCCGCGATCTGGATATCGGACTGCAATTTGAATGGATTAAAGTCAAACCGGGAAAACCGTTTGTTTTTGGAAGAAAAGACAATAAGCTGATTTTCGGCCTGCCGGGAAATCCCGTTTCCGCTCTTACATCATTCATTCAATTTGTCGGGCCTGCCTTGCTTAGATTGATGGGCGCCAAAAAGATAACCAAACCGATAGTAAACGCTGTCCTTGAAGAGGATCTTAGCAAAAAACCAAGGGTTAAGAATCTGGTGAGAGGATATTTTTCGATAAAGGATAATGAATTTCATGTTTCGACAACCGGCAATCAAGGTTCATCGGTGCTTCGTTCAATGAACGAAGCCAACTGCCTGATTGTGATTCCGGAAGGTGTTACTGAAGTAAAGGCAGGAGAAAAAGTTGCCATTCAATTGATTCTTCATGATGAGATATAGGCTCCGGACAGACTCTTTTGGGTTGACTCGCGCTGTCGGCAACAGCTTAGATACAAGAAAAGGCGAGGTTGTTAAGTTGTGAGAAAACAGATAAAACATGCCGCCCAGTTAAAGGAAGTGTATGCCAAAGAAGACGGGAGGCTTCAAGGGGTAGGCTACTGGGAAAAAATGCCCTTCTTCTGGTTCATCCTGTTCCTATCATACAAGTGTACAAGAAGATGCAGTTATTGTTATGCTTTTAATCAAGTCGGCGATGACAGTCCAATGGAAATGGATGAGAATACATTTTCAAGGTTATTGGAATGGATTCCGGAAGTATGGAGGGCTAATAACGTAAAAGTCAACACCCTCGGTTTCCTGGGCGGGGAACCGTTGTTGAGAACCGACAGGATAAAGAAAGTTATGGATTCCGTCTTTAATAATACGGACGGCATGCAGAGCTATTTAAACACAAACGGCGACTTGATTGATTCG